>JAFZML010000012.1 GCA_017553255.1 Bacteroidales bacterium
AAGAGTCAGCTGCTCTACCAGCTGAGCTAAGAGTGCTGGTGTATGTCTTGTGACCCGTTCGGGGCTCGAACCCGAGACCCCAACATTAAAAGTGTTGTGCTCTACCAACTGAGCTAACGAGTCCTCCGTCCCAAATCGGGATTGCAAAGGTAGTAACTTTTTTTGAATTAGCAATAAAAAATTTAAAAAATATCAGATTGCCGGTCAAGCCGGGAATGACAGGCGAGAGAATGTCTCTCAAGCGCTAAATTCCTTAATATGCTGCTCCTGGGAAAGGCGGCAAATTAGGAGCCTGTCCTTGGATTCTGCAACAATGTAGCCGTCAAGTCCTTCCACTACAACGGTCTTTTCAGAGGCAACGTGAACAAGGCAATTGTTGGAGTTGAAAAGACGTACGTCCTGGCCAACGGCGGCGTTGCCGTCTTCATCGGCCTTAAGGTGGGTCATAACGGATCCCCAACTGCCAAGATCACTCCAGGCAAGGTCCTCTGCAATGACATAGATGCGGGGGCTTTTTTCCATTACGGCGTAGTCTATGGAGATTTTCTCACAAGTGGGGAAGAGGCGGCGGAGCTCCTCCTGCTCACCCGCAGTGAACAGGGACGGGGCAAGCTCATCCATCACACCGGCAATCTGAGGGGCGTAGTTACGGAGCTCCGTGACAATTGTGTTCACGTTCCACACAAAGATGCCGGCGTTCCAGAAGTAATGGCCGTCTTCAAGATAGCCGATAGCAGTATCAAGATCCGGCTTTTCCTTGAACTCGGAGACCTTTACAAGCTGGCCCCTGAGGGCTTCTGCGGCATGGATATAGCCGTAGCCGGTTTCCGGGCGGGTGGGAGCAATACCCACGGTAACAATGGCGTCTCTCTCCTCAGTGAACTCCAGGGCCTTGGCTATGGTGGCGGCAAATTCCTCTGTCCTGAGAACAAGGGCGTCTGCGGGGGTTACCACAATGTTGGCCTCAGGGTCCTTGCGCTGGATTTTCCAGGAGGCGTATGCTATGCAGGGGGCGGTGTTCCGGCCTTCAGGTTCAGCAAGAATTTGATCCTCAGGGATTTCCGGCAGTTGCTGCTTCACCAGGTTTACATACTTCTCTCCGGTAACCACCCAGAAGTTCTCCGGGCGGCAGAGGGGCGCAAAACGGTCTACGGTGAGCTGGATAAGACTGCGTCCAACTCCCAGGATATCAATAAACTGCTTGGGTACATCCGGCGTGGAAAGCGGCCAAAGCCTGCTGCCAATACCACCGGCCATTATAACTACGTGTGTATTCATAGATGCAAAGTTAATAAAAAAGAGAATAAATTATTACCTTTGTAAAGGTATGCTGAAGATTCTGAAGGCGTCGGCTGGTTCCGGCAAAACATACAATCTGGCAAAAGAGTACATAAGACTGATTGTCATGAGCAATCAGCCGGATGCCTACAGGCATGTCCTGGCCGTTACATTCACCAACAAGGCCACGGATGAGATGAAGCGCCGTATCCTGAAGGAGCTCCACACCCTTGCCAAGGAGCCGGACAATTCCAAGTATCTTCAGTATCTTATGAAAGTGACCGGGCTGGACAGGACCACCCTCCAGAAACAGGCCCAGACGCAGCTTTCCGGCATCCTCCATGATTATTCCGCCTTTGCGGTATCTACCATAGACCGCTTTTTCCAGCAAACGCTCCGCGCTTTCTCCAGGGAAATCGGCCAGTTTTCCACCTACCAGGTTCAGCTGGACAGGGAGGAGCTGGTGCAGGAGAGCGTAGACCGGGTGCTTGACAGTATATCTGAGCAGGACAAAGCCGTCCTTCACTGGCTCACGGACAGCGCAAAATGGGACCTCCAGCAAAAGGGCTGGTTCTCCATTGAAGGCCGTCTCAGGGATATGGCCGCAAGCCTTGGAAAGCTCCCGGACGGTGGCAAAAGCATATTCTCCCGCGAAAAGCTTCAGGAAATTGGCAAGTCCTGCCGGGATGTGATGGATGCCTGGGAGACAAGCGTCCGGAAAGGAGCCCAAAAGGTTATAGATACAGTGGAGGCCTGCGGGCTCACTACGGACCACTTCAACCGCAAGTTCCTCAGCGCCATATATAATTATACTGATGAAGGGAAGGTGATAGTGAAGCCCACGGACGCATTCACCCGCAAGGCCCTTAACCAGGAAGAGTGGTTCAGCAAGGCCAACGCAAAGTACCTGCCTGCCGTCCAGGGCATGCTGGACGCCCCGCTGGAGGAGTTTATCGGCCTTTTTGACGCTCCTTACAAAGTATACCGTACGGCAGAGCTCATCACCAGGCAAATCTACTCCCTTGGCATGGCCTGGGAGCTCTCAGAGGCCTTCCAGGATATCCAGAAGGAGAAGAACGTCATCTCCATTGATGACTCCAACACCATCCTCAGAAACATAATTGACGGCACAGACACCCCTTTCATCTATGAAAAGCTGGGCGTCAGGTTTGACCATTTCCTCCTGGATGAATTCCAGGACACCTCAGACGTCCAGTGGGAGAACTTCCGCCCGCTCCTTCACGGCAGCATAGACACCGGCAATGATTCCCTGGTGGTGGGAGACGTCAAGCAAAGCATCTACCGCTGGAGGGGCAGTGACTGGAACCTCCTTGGAAGCCGCCTGGAGCAGGAATTTACCAATCCCGGCATAGATCCCCTGAAGGAAAACTGGCGCACATGCCCGGAAATTGTCCATTTCAACAATGAATTCTTTGAATTCGCGGCCGGGGAGCTTGGCGTAAAGGACCTTTATGCCGATGTAGAGCAAACGCCAATGTTCAGCTCTACTGAAACAGGAAGCGTGGAAGTGGTGTTCACGGATGATCAGCTGGAGGAAATCTTCTCCACCCTTGAGACCGTCAGGGAAGCGGGCGCAAGGTGGGCCGATATCGCCATCCTGGTGCGCGGCAACGAAGATGGATCGGCCATAGCTGCTGAACTTGTGGCAAGGAATATCCCCGTGGTGTCAGACGATTCCCTGTTTGTGAAGGCATCGTCTACGGTTAGGCGCCTTGTCTCCCAGCTATCCCTTGTGGATGCCCCCGGGAATCAGGAAAAACCCTCAGTGGCGGGCTTCCTGGCGTCTTCCCTTGGCATAAACATCCCGGAGAAATACCATTCCCTGGTAGATTTGGCGGAATCTCTCCTCCGGGATATATCGGCCTCAAAACCGGAGGCTTTTAACGCTGAAATTCCTTATATCCAGTCATTTATGGACTATCTCCAGGACTGGGTAAGCCAGAACGGCAACAATCTTTCCGCCTTCCTCAAGGCATGGGCGGCGGCAGATCCCAAGATTGCATCACCGCAGTCCGGAGACTCCGTGAGAATAATGACCGTCCACAAGGCCAAGGGCCTGGAATTTCCCTATGTGATTTTCCCGTTCGCTGAAAAGGTGAACCTTTACAAGCATTCGGCCTACTGGTGCAGCCCGGAAACGGAAGGGACGCCGCTCGAAGGCAAGGCCGATGGCAATTATTACGTGGATCTCACTGATTCTACGGTGGATACCCTTTTCAAGGGAGATTATGACAAGGAGCGCCTGATGCAGACAATAGACAACATCAACATCTTCTACGTGGCGCTCACAAGGCCTATATACGGGCTCAAGGTCATTGCTGCAACCCCGCCTGCAAGTATGTCCGTGCCCAAGAATATGTCCCAGCTCCTGTACCTTTTCACAAACGGCACCCTTTACAGCCGCGGGAAGCTCTGTGACTTCTCCTCCATCCCAAGGGAAGAGAACTCAAAAACCTTAATCCAGGCCGGATACCGCTCATTTCCCGCCGATGCCGGAGAGCGCCTGAAATTCTCTGAGGAAGCCGCCGATTATTTTGGAGAAGACGGCACCGTTGGCCCTCAGGCCAGCCGCCGCATCAGGGGAAATGTCCTTCACGGCATCCTCTCAAGGGTTGTGGTGGAAAGTGACCTTCCCTCGGCCGTGGAGGCTGCCGTCCTTTCCGGGGAGCTTCCGGAAAGCGGCAGGAAGGACGCTCTGCAGTTCCTTCAGACGCGTGTAGCCTCCGTCAGGGACCGTGGCTGGTTCTCCCCGGAAGCAAAAATACGCTCAGAAGAACCTGTGCTTGCCCCCGGAGAAGGGGAGTACCGCCCGGACCGCGTTGTCATCCATCCCGGCGGCAATGTGGACATTGTGGATTTCAAGTTTGGAAAGGAGGAGCGGAAATACCTTTCCCAGGTGCGCAGGTATGTAAACCTGTACCGCCGTATGGGATTTGAAAAAGTTGACGGATACCTTTGGTATTTGGACGATAATTTAGTTAACTTTGTAGCTGATAAATAATGTGAGTCTATGGAAGCAAGTGAGAATACCATCAAGCTATACTATAATACAGAGGTAGAAAAACTCCAGATGCCGGAATACGGAAGGCTGGTCCTTAAAATGGTGGAGCAGCTGAAGGATATCCCGGACAGGGAAAAGCGCAGTGAGCAGGCATACGCCGTGGTGAAGGTCATGGAAAGCCTGAACCCCCAGGTGCATCAGCAGGAAAACTGGCTCCAGAAGCTCTGGGACCACCTTTTTGTGATTGCCGGCTATGACCTTGACATAGATTCTCCGTTCCCCAAACCGGAGCCTGATATCATCAACAGCCGCCCGGATCCCATTCCTCTAAACACAAAGCCCATCAGGGCCCGCCATTACGGCCGGAACATTGAGAGCATCCTGGATCTCATTGCCACTGAACCTGAAGGTGAGGAGAAAACGGAGATGATCCGCTGCCTTGCAATCTACATGAGGCAGCAGTACCTCATCTGGAACAAGGACACCGTGTCAGACTCCACCATCTTCCAGGACATAGAGCGCCTGTCCGGAGGCCGTGTGAAAGTACCTCAGGGCCTGGAACTTAGCAAGATATCTGAAGGAACGTCATTCTCACGTCCCGGAATGAACCTGGGTTTTGGTAAAAGCGCCAAATTCAACCGCGGTTACCGCAAAAAAGGCAAGAAGTAATGGGATTATTCACTAAATACCTGGACCGCATGAGTGAAAGGAAGCGTGAGGGCATCCGCCTTGCCGGAATAGCCCTTGTGCTGCTTTTTACCGTTATCCTTACCGTATCTGTTACCTCCTACGTCTTCACATGGAAGCAGGACCAGAGCGTTGCGTCGGCCCCGGCAGGTGCGCAGGTGGCAAATGCAGCCGCGGAAACCGGCTTCTCCCTTGGGAAGTTTCTGGTAACGGATAGCTTCGGCCTTGCTGCGTTCTGCATTGTGGCTTTCTTCCTTGCCTGGAGCGTAAAACTGGTTAAGCCCAGCCTCAACATGAGCATGCGTAAATGGTTCTACGGCTCTCTCACGCTGTCTTTCCTCCTTTCCTGGATTCTGGCCTATGCCGGTCTTCTCAGCGGCTGGGACACCCTGTTTGGAGGTGGCCTCGGCGGCAGGGCGGCACAGGCGGTTGTGGGTTTCTCCGTCGTTAAGCTTGGAGAAATCATTACGGCCGTTATTCTCCTCATTTTTAGCGGCATGTGGCTTTACTGCATGAGCAAGAGGTTTGCAGATTTCATGATGGGGAAAAAGCCTGAGATGCCAGAGGAAGAGATGCAGGGTCAGCTCGGGCATGATGAGCCTCTTCCCCAGACTGGTTTTGTGACATCTGATACATCGGCCACCCCGGAGGAACCGGAGAAGGAGAAAAAGCCCCGGAAGCCGCTGTTCAAGAAAGATCCCAAACCGGATCCTAAGCCGGAAGAAACTCCTCAGGAGGAGCCTGATTCTCAGGATATTACCGTTGTGACGGACGATACCCTTGAGCAGGAGGTGAAAGAGCCCCTGAAACCCATAGACAACCGTCTGGACCCGCCGGACGGCCTTCCCAGGTACAAGGTCCCTTCACTCAATATCCTTGGAGACCACCTTTATGGCCGTCATGAGGTGTCTCAGGATGAGCTTAGCCGCAATAACAATAAAATCCGTGCAACCCTGGCCAGCTACCGTATCCAGGTGCGTGACGTAACGGCAATAGTGGGCCCTACGGTAACCCTGTACAAGGTTTATCCCGCCCCGGGCGTCAAGATTGCCGCAATCAAGCAGCTGCAGGAAGATATCGGCATATCCCTTAACGCAAAGGGCGTGCGCATTACTACGCTGTCAGATTCCGTGGGTATTGAGGTGGCAAATGACAAGGCCTCAATTGTGCCCCTGAAGTCACTCCTCAATGACGCAGCTTTCCGTGAATCCAAGGCGGAACTCCCCGTTGCAATAGGTTACACCATCTCCCAGCAGGTGAAGGTGTTTGACCTTGCAGATGCCCCGCATCTCCTTGTTGCAGGTGCCACCAAGCAGGGTAAGTCCGTGGGCCTCAACGTTATTGTGGCCTCACTCCTTTACTCCAAGCATCCCAGTGAGCTCAAGTTTGTGTTCGTGGACCCCAAGATGGTGGAATTCTCCTCATACGCAAGCCTGTTGCACCACTATCTTGCAGTGCTTCCCACCGCCGGCAATGAGCAGGATGAAAAGGATCACGCCATTGTGAAAAACGCCAAGGATGCATCGGCCGTTCTCCAGAGCCTGTGCGTAGAGATGGACTCCCGCTATGAGCTCCTCTCCAAGGGCATGGTGAACAACATCAAGCTGTACAACCAGAAGTGGAAGGAACATCATCTGAGGGCCGATGAAGGGCATCATTTCATGCCTTACATAGTCACCGTGATTGATGAGTACGCAGACCTGACAATGTCCGTTGGCGCAGGCCCGGAATCCAAGGCCCTGGCCCGTTCCATCACCACTTCCGTCATCCGCCTTGCCCAGAAGGGCCGTGCGGCAGGTCTCCACGTAATCCTTGCAACGCAGCGTCCTACAGTAGACGTGATTACCGGCCTTATCAAGGCCAACTTCCCCATGAGAATAGCCTTCAGGGTTACTTCCCGCATAGATTCCGCCACAATTCTGGACCAGCCTGGCGCAGACAAACTCATCGGCCGCGGAGATATGCTCCTTTACAGCGGCGTAGAAATGGAGCGCGTCCAGTGCGCATTCATCTCCAACGATGAGATTGTGGATCTTACAAACGCCGTAGGAGAGCAGATAGGTTTCCAGAAGAGCTACAACACGCCGTATTATCTGCCGGAGCCTCCCGCCGCAGACGGCAGTGACGGAGGAGACGGCGGAATGGTGGATATGAAGCAGCTGGATGAGCGTTTTGAGGAAGCCGCCCGCATGATAGTGATCAACCAAAGAGGGTCTACCTCAGACCTTCAGCGCCGTCTTGGCATGGGATATGCAAAAGCAGGAAGAGTGATGGACCAGCTGGAAGCTGCCGGCATCGTGGGCCCTCAGAACGGGGCCAAGCCGCGTGAGGTTCTGGTAAAGGACGTCGCAGAACTTGAAGAGATACTTGCACATTTCATGCAGCAGCAATGACAAGGCGTACTGTGATATCGGCCATAATTATGATTCTCTCCTGCACGTTTTCTTACGCGCAGGCTCTAAGTATTCCGCAGCTTGACCGTGCGGCGGGGAAAAGGGTGTCTTTCCATTATGAGTACCTGCTATCCAGGGATGGCGGGGATTTTTCCAAAGTAACGGAAGGGGATGTCCTCACGGAGGACAACGCCTACAGGCTTGATGGCCTGGGCCTTACAATAGTGTGCAACGGTGAAACCCGCTGGACCTATGACCCATCGGCCTCAGAGGTTGTGATAGAGAGCGCAGAGAATGACAACATTCTCACAAACCCTGCCCTCCTTATCAGCTCATATCGCGGTTACGGTAATGCCCTTCACGTCAAAAGCGGCTCCAGAAACAGCCTTGACGTTGTTTATGACGTGGACCAGGATGTTAAGGCGCGCTTTATCCTAACCGGCATAGAGTATTCAGATACAAAAGGAAAAACCGACTTCACTTTTGACGTGAAATCGGTTTCTGAAGGGGCTGTGGTAACGGATTTACGCTAATTCTTCACGCATCTTACACTGAGGGCAAGGGAGGTTTTGTCTCCGCTACCCTTCATTATTTCATTACTGTCATAAATGATGTAGCGGAACTGGGCCAGCGAGGGATCTGAAGCAGCTTCTGATGATGTCCAGAAAGCCGCTATTTCTCCATGGCGGCGGAAACTGTTCACGCTTGCGGTATTGTCCAGATAGCCAACAGGAATAGCATTGAAATTGGTGCTGTTTGTGATTGCCTGACCAAGTGCGGGCTTCCACATATCCTCATCAAGGAACTTTGCGGGAGCCATGAGGTCTCCGGCGGTTTTATCAATGGCATCCCATTCTTCCGCGCTTGGGAGATGCCAGCCGGAAGGACATGCCGTGGAGGCTTCTTCCCAGGTATATAGGCGGCCGAAGAGAGGATCTACCACAGTGGCTTTCATATAGGAAACGCCCGCGCCTTCAGAATTAAGGTTTGAGGATATCCATTCCTTGCCGTTGATTATTGCAGTATTGAATTTTCCCAGGCCTGTGAGAGCCTTTGCCGGGTCTATTGCCTGGAAAGCAGTAACTACGCTTGCATTGTAATAACCGTTGGCGTATGCATAGCATGTAAGCTGGTAATTACCAAGGGTGTCAATATGGTAGGTGTATTCCGGATTCTCCTTCTTGATGTCTGTGGTGAGGGTGTCTCTCCTTGCGGAATTAACCTGCCAGAACAGGCCGATAGCCTCCGGGGTGGAGTTGTCTGAGGTATATAGATTTGTGGTTTTGGCTTTGAAAACCAGATTCTCACCCACGGCAACGTATGGAATTGCCTGTGAGACTGAGAGGCCCTCAAGAGAAGGGAGGGAAGTTGTGGTTTCATCTTTCTTGCAGGCCGAAAATGCAAGTATGCCGGCAAGGATGGCTGTGAATATAATGGTTTTTCTCATTGTCCTTCTTAATTCTCGCAAATATCGTGATTTTTTTGTAATATTGCACAAATATCATGCTATATAATTTGAGAAAATTCCTTTCCATACTACTTGCCGTAGCTGCTCTCTGCTCCTGTTCCGGGGGGCGCGGACATTATGCGCAGGTTACCGGTACCGCCCAGTCTGTAAGCTATGCGGTCAAGTTCAACATGGACGGAGTAAATGTGCCCCTGGAAAATATAAGGGACAGCATAGACGCCATTCTCACCAAGATAGATACAAGCCTTTCCGGATACAATAAAAAGTCCCTCCTTGCCCGTTTCAACGCCGGGGAAGTGATAAGGCCAAATGACATTTTCATAGACATGTACCGCCTTGGATACCGCGTATGGGAGCGTTCCGGCGGCGCCGTGGACTGCGCCGCTGCTCCTCTCTACGACGCCTGGGGGTTCGGCTTCCGTAACAGCTCTTTCCCAACAGACGCGGAGATTCAGGCCCTCCTTGAAAAATGCGGCCAGAAGAACCTTCCGCCGGAGCTTTCCCTTGCCCCTGACGGCACCCTGGACCCTTCTTCAATGGGTAATCCAAAGCTCAACTACAACGCTGTGGCTCAGGGCTATACCTCAGATGTTATTGCCCGGTATCTATACGGAATTGGCGTAAAGGATATGCTTGTGGACATAGGGGAAATATGGTGCTGTGGCCTCAATCCTTCCGGAGAACCCTGGGCCGTTGCAGTAGACCGTCCCGGGGAGGATGAA
The DNA here is from genome assembly GCA_017553255.1 of Bacteroidales bacterium. Lineage (GTDB taxonomy): Bacteria > Bacteroidota > Bacteroidia > Bacteroidales > UBA932 > Cryptobacteroides. The sequence goes on from JAFZML010000012.1 coordinate 9,571, forward strand.
GGCTACAGGGACGTATGGTCGTCGGAGGGTAACGCCTGCGGAATAACCACATCCGGCAATTACCGGAAGTTCTTCATTAAGGACGGCAAAAAGTACTCCCACACAATCAACCCTCTCACAGGATACCCTGTAGAGCACAGTCTCCTTAGCGCAACGGTGGTCTCCAAGGTCAGCGCCGCAGAGTCCGACGCCATTGCCACCTGGTGCATGGTAGTGGGGCTGGAAGCCTCAGAAAAACTCATTCTTGATGATCCTCAGCTTGAAGGATATCTCACTTTTGCCGATGACAGCGGCAATCTACGGGAATGGATATCTCCTGGCTTCAAGCTCAGGAACTGATTACCTTCTGAACCCATACAAGCAGGCGGCAAAGGCCGTCTGTTATTGTTATAAGGAATTCCGGACACCATCCAAGGCCGAATAACGCTATTGTGAATACGGCAACCCACATAAGTACAGTCACAATTGGTATTGCCAGAAGGTTGGTGAGAAGGAAATGCCGGGGAAATGTGCCGAATTTTATCCAGGCCAGAGGCCCAGTGAAAAGCTGGCAGGAGATGCTTAAGGCGGCCATCTGCCATATCTTCCTCAGGGGATTGAATCCCCGGCCTTCCGGGTACCATTTATCAAGAACAGGGTACAGGAGCACTATACCCGCCATTGCAAGGTAGGAAAGCTGGAATCCAAGGCTTCTTATTACGCCGGGATCCAGCACAAGCTGGACCAGAAGTGCCAGGCAAAGCACCCTGGAAGGCTTACGGCGCCTCCCGGAAAGCGTGCAGATTTCTCCTATAAGAATAAAAAGGAAAGCCCTCACTATTGACGGCCCGGCTCCGGTCATAAGAGTGAACCATCCCGCGGCGGAAACTATCATGACGGCCCTTATCCATATTGCGGTCCTGGAGCGTCCCAGAGGCAGGGCGATCCGGTCTAAGATGAGGTACAGGATACCCATGTGAAGCCCTGAAAGGGCTAGGATATGGGATGCCCCGCTGCCCCTGAACGCCTGTGTGGTCTCCCTTGAAAGCCCGCTTTTGTCTCCGGTGAGAAGGGCTGTGAGAAGGGGAGAGGTGTCATCGGCCCTGAAAGGAATGCGGGAAATGAGAGCCTTCAGATTATCGGCCCATTTCAGGGCCAGGCTTTGAAGGAAGCTTTCTTCAGTCTCAAATGGTACGGCCTGTGCCGATACAAAGATTCCAAGGGTGAGGAAAGTAAGGAGGATGATGCCTGGGCCAGCCTTGGAGCAGCGCAGGCGATGGGCGCAGAAAACTGGCACTGAGACTATTGGAAGCAGGATTGCAGGAAGGGCCCATAACCCGGCTGCGCCAAGAAAAACTCCCGCCGCAACCCCCGCCGTGAATGTCAATGACAGCGCCTCTATTGTTTTCGCCCCAGCCATTTTAAGACATATCCCTTCGTCCCAGACATTGTGCATACCTTCCCACAAAATGGATATACGTTACCCCCTCCCGAAACCCCTCCCCTCGGGGGAGGGACTTTTCTTGTGCGAAATTACGAATAATTTCGTATATTTGTACGGATATAGAGACAATAAAAACTAAACCACTATAAACATATGATCATCCTTGTTATCAATTGCGGCAGCTCTTCAATCAAGTACCAGCTCCTGGACATGAAGAGCGACGACGTTTTTGACGTTATCGCAAAGGGTATTGCAGAGAAAATCGGCCTTCCCGCCGGTATTCTGCAGTACGCCCCTGCGGGAAAAGACAAAATTGTCACGGACATTCCCATCCCGGACCACAAAGTGGGTATGCAGCTTATCCTTGCGGCCCTCACGGATCCCAAAACCGGTGTCCTCAAATCCCTTGAAGACATTGAGGCTGTGGGTCACCGCATAGTGCAGGGCGGAGACTTCTTCTCCGGTTCTGTTCTTGTGGATGAGGACGTCATTGACAAGATTACCTTCTGCGCAGACTTCGCCCCGCTTCACAACCCCGCCCATCTCCTTGGCATCAGGGCCATGCAGGATGCGCTTCCCACCGTTCCCCAGGTGGTAACCTTTGACACCGCATTCCACCAGACAATGCCGTCCTACGCATACATGTACGGCCTTCCGTATGAGTACTATGAGAAATACCGCGTACGCCGCTACGGTGCTCACGGCACTTCCCACCAGTTTGTTGCCGGTGTAGGCGCAAAGCTCTGCGGCCTGGATATCAACAACTCCAAGATCATCACCTGCCATCTTGGCGCCGGTAGCTCCATCTGCGCCATTCAGAACGGCAAGTGCGTAGACACTTCCATGGGCTTCACCCCGCTTGAGGGTATGATTATGGGCACCCGCGTAGGTAACATAGACGCCAATGCGGTCCTCTATCTTGAGAAGAAACTTGGCGTGGATCCAGATGAAATGACCACCATCCTCAACCGCAAGTCCGGCTTCCTGGGCATCTCAACAGTCACTTCAGACGCCCGTGAGCTTGATGAGCTTGCAAACGGAGGAGATCCCAAGGCAAAGCTGGTGCTCAAGAAGTACACCTATGATATCATCAAGAATATCGGCTCATACGTTGCCGCAATGAACGGAGTAGACCTTATTATCTTCACCGGAGGCATCGGAGAGCACAACTCCCGCCTGCGCCGCCGTGTCCTGGAGAACTTCTCACACCTTGGCCTCAAGGTAGACTATGAAGCCAACGTTGCCTGGGGAGAGGATGCAATCATTTCCACTGAGGATTCCAAGGTCAAGGCCGCACTCATCTGCACCAATGAGGAGCTTGTGATTGCCCGTGACACCATGCATCTTGTACTTGACAATCAGGAATAAACAACTATGATAAAGAATTTCAATGAGCTATTTGAGGAGCTCAAGGCAAAGGGCATCTGCAAAAGGATGATTGCGGCGTGGGGCGTAGATTCCCACACCATTGAAGCCGCCTCGCTGGCGTCGGACCTTGGTTTTGTAAAGGTTACCCTGGTAGGTGACTCAGACCTTATTGCCAAGGTATGCACGGAGTGCAAGATTGACATTGCAAAGTTTGACATAGTGGACATCAAGGATGAGCTAAAGGCTGTGGCCGAAGCAGTCCGTATGGTCCACGACGGAGAAGGTGATGTCCTCATGAAGGGCCTCTGCTCCACAGACAAGTTCCTTCGCGCCATCCTCAATAAGGAAGTGGGCCTCCTTCCTCCAAAGGGCCTTCTTTCCCATGTTGGCGTAATAGAGAACCCCAACTACCACAAGCTTATCTTCATCACTGATATGGCCGTCATCCCCGCACCGGATTTCCGCCAGAAGGTAAAGATGGCAGGCTTCGTTACCGGAGTGGCACGTTCCTTCGGCATTGCCATGCCTAAGATTGCCTTTATCGCCGCCTCTGAGCAAATGCTTGACAGCATGCCCGCCTGCATTGAGGGCGCAATGCTTGCCAAGATGTGTGACCGCGGCCAGATCAAGGCCATTGGTGACGGCCCTCTTGCCCTGGATGTTGCCATTGATGAGGAATCTGTCCAGATCAAGAAGTTGGTTTCTCCCGTTGCAGGTGATGCCGATTGCCTCCTGTTCCCCAATATTGAAAGCGCAAACGTCTTCTGGAAAACCAATTCAAAACTTGCCGTAGGCGTTCGCCAGGCCGGTTTCCTTGTGGGCACCAAGGTTCCTTGCATCCTTGCCTCACGCGCAGATTCCGTAGACGTAAAACTCAATTCCATTGCTTCTGCAGTAATGTCGGTAAAATGATGAATCTGGAGTTGTTTTTCTCAACCGTCGCTTCGCGACCCCTCCCACTTCGTGGGCCCCTCCCTCTTACACGGCCGAGGGTGGCCATGGGTTGAGAAAAACAATCCAGATTCAATATAATAAATACAATAAAATGAGAAAATACATTGTAGCTGGGAACTGGAAAATGAACACAACGGTTCCCGAAGGTGTTGAATTAGCAAAGGCAGTTGTTGCTGCTGCCAAGGATCTTCCCGCAAACGTAGAGCTTGTAGTGGCTCCTCCGTTCACTCATCTTGCACTTGTGGCCCAGGCTCTGAAGGGCTCAAAGGTAAAGCTTAGCGCCCAGAACTGCGCAGACCATGAGAAGGGTGCATACACCGGTGAGGTGGCTGTGAACATGCTCACTTCAATTGGCTGTGAGTACACCATCCTTGGTCACAGTGAGCGCCGTCAGTATTACGGTGAAACTGATGAAAAGCTTGTTGTAAAGACAAAACTTGCCCTGGAGGCAGGCCTGAAGGTGATCCTCTGCGTAGGTGAGAACCTTGATGAGCGTGAGGCCGGCAAGCACTTTGACGTTGTCACTGAGCAAACTAAGGCCGTTCTTTACAACTTCACCGCTGAAGACATGAAGAACGTGGTCATTGCCTACGAACCCGTTTGGGCAATCGGCACCGGCAAAACTGCAACCGCAGCCCAGGCCGAGGAAATCCACGCATGCATCCGTAACGTCATCGAGGCCAAGTTCGGTCCCAAGGTGGCCGATGACATGACCATCCTCTACGGCGGCTCCTGCAAGCCTTCAAACGCAAAGGAACTCTTCGCAGAGAAAGACATTGACGGCGGCCTCATTGGTGGTGCAGCCCTCAAGGCAGAAGACTTCCTGGGAATTGCTACCAGCTTCTAATTGTAGCGTGGGGCTAACTGCCTGATACATAGTTTGTTATATAAAATAGGGTGCCTTTTTTGTGGCACCCTATTTTGTATAATGCGCTGATTATTAATAACTTACCTCCACGGCAAAAAGGAATAAAAACAAGAAAACCGGCCTTCAAGACAAGCTTGGAGCGCCGGTTTCTTGACGTGTACTAAAACCTAAACCTACTATATAGATGCAGGAAAAAAGAAAACGTTGCAAAAAAATGAAAAATTTTGCAACGTTTTTTGAAAAATTATTCCTCCACCGGTTTTTCGGGCTCCGGAGTTGAGGGTTTAGGCTTTGTATTGAGGGCACTCATAGCCCTTTGCACGCCAATGGTGGAGAAATCCTTGCAACCTTGGATTATACGGGCGGCAAGCTCCGGAACCGCTTTCTTTTCTTCCTCAGAGAGGTCTCCAAGAACATAGTCTATCTGACCGCCCTGGGAAAACTGGTTGCCAATTCCAACACGGATTCTGGTCCACTGGTCTGTTTCAAGACACTCTGTGATGTTCTCAAGACCGTTGTGACCTCCGGATGAGCCGTTTGCCCTCATTCGGATTGCGCCGAACGGGAGGTTGATGTCATCTGAGATTACAATGAGGTTCTCAAGAGGCAGGTTAAGCTGCTGCATCCAGTAGCGTACCGCCTTGCCGCTCAGGTTCATATAAGTGGAAGGCTTCAGGAGCACAAACCACCTGCCCTTGAACGACACTTCCGCCACGGAGCCGTAGCGGTCTGTCCTGAAAAGGACATTGGATGCCTGAGCCCAGGCATCCAATACCATAAATCCCATGTTGTGACGGGTAGCGGCGTATTCTGCGCCGATATTCCCCAAACCAACAACCAGGTACTCCATTTAAGATTACTCCTGAGCGGCCTTGGCAGCTTCCTGAGCGGCCTGCTGCATTGCACGGGTGGTCTTGACGGAGCAGATGATGGTGTTCTTGTCAGAGACAATCTGGAGACCCTCGAACTTGAGGTCACCGGCTACCATCCTCTTGTCAAGCTCCAGAGGAGTGACATCTACGGGAAGAAGGTCAGGGAGGTTCTTCATGAGGCCGCAAACCTTGAGGCTACGGGCGCTCTGAACAAACTTACCACCGGCCTGAACACCCTTGGGGTGACCGCTGATGCTGAGGGGCACGCTGATCACGATGGGCTTTTTCTCATCTACGGCAAGGAAATCCACGTGTAGGCAGGTGTCCTCTACAGGGTGCCACTGATACTCATGAACCACTGCGGTGTAAGTTTTGCCGCTGAGGTTGAGGTCTACGATATAAGAAGCGGGAGTGTGTGACAGACCCTTGAGTTCTTTCTCGTTTACAGTGAAAAGGATGTTGTCAATTCCCTGGCCATAGAGGTTGCAAGGAACCAGACCCTGACGGCGGAAGGCCTTCAGAACGGCCTTGTTGCCCTTGGCGCGGATTTCGCCATTAAGAGTGAAATGTTTCATTTGTTTTAAATAAAAATGTGTTACTCAGTGCTCTATTTCAAGCACCCCATTGCACCAAAAAGCCTAAACGGACTTTTTAAGCGCGCAAAGGTAAGTATTTTTTTTGTATTTTTAGCTATCTTTGTATACAAACATTAAAACTATGCAAAAATTACTGACCATTGTTGCTGGGATTCTTCTCTCATCCCTGCTTCTGAACGCCCAACAGAATGATGTTCTGGATCAAGTCAAGGCCGATATCCGCAAGGTATACGGTATGGAAGGCCCTCACCGCCTGGATGAATTTGGAACCATTTCCAAAGCTCCAGCCGGTTACAAGCCCTTCTATATAAGCCATTATGGCCGCCACGGCTCACGCTACGCCTGGAATTCAGACACCTACAAACTCATTCAGAAAGTCTTCGCTAAGGCCGATGAAAAGAATCTCCTCACGCCTTACGGCAAAGAGTTCGCTGCCAAATATGAGGCCTTCTATATGAAACCTTATATCAATGCAGGAGACCTTGTGCCTCTTGGATATGACCAGCATCAGGCAATCGGCAAGTTCACCTATGAGCAGTTCCCCCAGGTGTTCAAGGGCCGCAAAAAGGTAGACGCCCTCTCCTCCACCGGTCAGCGCTGCATAGTAAGTATGGGAGCCTTCACAACCGGCCTTATGAGCGGTAACCCCAAACTCATGGTACGCCTTCAGTCCAACCACGTTGGTATGGGAATCATTGCCCCGCCCAGCGCCCCCAGGGCCCTGCGCCGCCATTTCAAGGGTGAAGACCAGGAGTTTGAAATTGAGAGCGTAGAGGATTTCTTTGTACGCACCTCATCATACAAGGACGTACTTGGCAAGCTGTTCACAGACCTAAGCTTCCTTGAAAAATTCGACGGCGGAGAAGTTGGTTTCATCCGTGAGCTCTGGTCCCTTTACTGCGGCTATCACAATTATGAGACGGAGCCCCTCTTCGATGACCTTCTCACGGAAGATCAGCGTCTGAAGTTCTGGGAGGCCGATAACTACCTCTCCTATTCCGGAGACCTCACCGCCAGGTATTCAATGATTCCCCTCCTTGAAGACATAATTGAAAAGGCCAATTCCTCCATAGATGATCCCAACCAGGCCGCACACCTCCGCTTCGGTCATGATTATATCCTGGAAGGCCTTGTAACGCTTCTCAACATCAATAACCTTGGCACCATGGTGGATAAGCCTGAGCAGGCCAAATACTGGTTCCAGAATTACTCCATCCCCATGGCCGCCACCCTTCTGTTTGTCTTCTACAAGAATAAGAAAGGAGACGTCCTCTTCAAGCCTGTCCTGAATGAGAATGATGCGTTTATTCCGGCTCTCACCCCCGTCCAGGGCAACTTCTACCGCTGGAGTGACTTCCTCTCATTCGCCGGTAAAATCCTGGAAGAGCATCCGGAGGTAAAATAAGGGTATACCACCCGTCCGGATTATCTCCTTGGATGATGCTCCAGGACGGTCTTGTGCCAGGTGGAGGAGTCTATGTGGGTGTAGATTTCCGTGGTGAGGATGGACTCATGGCCCAGCATTTCCTGAACAATCCTTAAGTCTGCGCCGTTTTCAATGAGATGGGTGGCAAAGGAGTGGCGGAATGTGTGGGGAGAGATTTCCTTCTGGATTCCCGCTAACATAGCCTGTTTCTTTACCATATTGAATATGGATACGCGGCTTAGGGATTTCCCAAAGCGGTTTAGGAACAGGATATCCTCCTGGGCACGGGAGAAGGGGACGGGACGCTCTTCAAGATATGCCTTGATAGAGTCTGCGGCCATATCTCCAAGCGGGACCAGGCGCTGCTTGTCTCCTTTACCAATCACATCCACAAATCCGTCTTCAAAGTTGATGCGTGAGATGCGTAGCTCTGCGGCCTCAGATACGCGGAGGCCGCAGCCATAGAGCACTTCCAGGATTGCGCGGTCACGTTTGCCGAAGGGAGCCTTAAGGTCCACTGAATCCATTATGGCTTCTACTTCCTCCACGCTGAGAACAGCCGGAAGGTATTTACCAAGCTTGGGGGAGTCTACGCGCGCCGCGGGATTGTCCTTCATCTCTCCTTCCAGGACGCACCAGTCGAAGAAGTTCCTGAGGGCGCTAAGTATCCTTGCCGAGCTCCTTTTTGATACATCAATTGACCCAAGGTAATTCTCAATGACAGAAGGCGTTACCATCTTGGGCTCAAGCAGAACCCCTTGAAGGAATGCCTTCACGTCCTGACAATAGGATGCCACCGTATTCGGTGACATCCTGCGTTCTATCATAAGGTAATTCCTGTATTCCTGTAACATAATACTGTTTGAGATACGCTCGCTTCGCTCGGTATGACACTAACTGTCATTCCGAACCCCGAAGGGGTGAGAGAATCTCATTAAGAACTTAAAGCGTGCCGTATTTCTTGCCGTAGAGGAGCATCTGGCCAAGGTAGTCGTCCGTGTAAACGGGAACGTAATCCGTGACGGTGCCGTCATCTCCAACAACGGGCTGGATTTCAGGGTTCACAAAGCCTCCGTAAGGCTTAAGATTGAGGGCCTTGTAGCGGTCCAGGACTTCCTTGTGGAGATCCGGGTCAATATGGACGGCGTAGGTCTCAATGAGGTTCTTACCGGCCTCATAGTCTCCTTCTGACTTGATGCGCTGGACCTCCGCCAGAAGCTCTGCAAAAAGGGCGCGGAGTTTCACGTAATCATTTACAACAAAGTAAGTTTTGCCGTTTTTGTATTTCTTTTCAATCACCCGTGTAGGGGCCCCCTTCTCATAGCACCACTGCGCAATGAGCTTGCGGTTTTGCATGTGGGCCTCGGTGTTGGGACGGCCGAATTCCACGCGTGTGAACTGGACCATGAGACCGTTGCGGATATAGTTTGCGTATTCCGCCTTATATGCCTCAGGATCAGGCATTATGCCAAGCTCAACCATCTTAGGGTCTGCGGTGTAATACAGGCCGAAAAGGTCTGCGCGAGCCTCCTCCAGGGCGCTGGCGTATTCTCCCATTGCGGTGGTGCTTACCCCGGGAAGGAGCTGGCCGGAGCCGTGGCCAAGGCATTCATGGAGGTCTGTGTGGATTTCATCGGCCAGGGTGCCCCACTTTTTGGCCATCTCCACCTCTTTCTCATCATATGCAAACTCCGTGAGCGTGCTGGTGGGCATCTCCTGGGAGCTGTAGTCGTAGGTATGCGTGATGTTGGCAATGGTTACGCTTTTGGAGCCGTGCTCCTTACGGATCCAGTCTGCGTTAGGAAGATTGATGCCTATTGGAGTTGACGGATAGCTGTCTCCGGCAAGGCATACAGCGTTGATGACCTTGGCCGAAATGCCCTTCACCTGAGCTTTTTTGAAGCGGGGGTCCACAGGGGAGTTGTCCTCAAACCACTGGGCGTTGGCTGAAAGGATTTCCGTGCGTTTGGAGGCCTCGAAGTCCTTGATGTTCACGTAGCCTTCCCAGGAGGCTTTTCTTCCCAGAGGGTCATTGTAATCCTCTATGAAGCCGTTAATGAAATCCACTGTGCCAATGGTATCCTTCACCCACTCAATGTTGAATTCATCCCATTTGCGGAGGTCTCCGGTATTGTAGTATTCTATAAGGAGGCCCAGGGCGCGCTTCTGGATGTCATTTTCCGCCACCTCGCGGGCCTTTGCAAGTTCCTCGCAGATTTTCTCAATTGCAGGGGAGTAGATGCCGCCTATCTTCCAGGGGAACTCACGGATAACGCCGTCCTGGCCCTTAACGACCTTGGTGTTGAGGCCGTAGGAAATGGGGTGGGGGTCCTTGGGATCTACAATTCCGGCGTAATAAGCCTCTACCTCCTGGCGGTTGACGTTTTCATAGAAGTTTACGGCCGATAGTTTCACAATGTCTCCGGAAGTTTCCGTAGAACGCCTCTGGGGGTATATTGCAGGGTCATAGATTATGTCCAGAAGCTCAGGATCATTAATCCCGGCGCCCTCCAGGAGGGAAGCGAAGTACTCCCTGGGACAGGCGGGGAAAATCTTGTCCTCTGCGTAATGATGGTGAATGCCGTTGGAGAAGAACACTCTCTTTGCGTATACCAGGAAATCCTTCCACTCAGGGGAGTCCTTCACCTGAGTTTCAAGGATGGCTTCAAGGGCGTGACGCACCCTCAGGTTATCCTTGCAGTTCTGGTCCCAGAGTATGTCACGGCCATATTTTGCGGCTTCCGACAGATGGAACGCGTATTCCTTCTGCTGCAGGGATAAATTTTCCCATCCGGGTATCTGGTAACGCATGACCTTAAGGTCTGCGAAAGAATCTATGGTGTATTTGAAATCATTCTGAGCATTTTGTCCGGAGTTTGAACAGGCTCCGGCAAGCACTGCTGAACCAATAGCAATCATAATCTTTATTAAATGTTTCATACTCATAGGTTGTACGTTTTGTACAAATATATAAAAAAAACACTAACTTTGTACGTTTATGAAGAAGCATTTATGCAAAATACCGGGAGCCCTTGCGCTCTTTGTCCTTGTGGCTCTTGCACTGTCCTGCGCCAATGATTCGTATTTTGACATCAATGTCGGCGGCAGTGATTCATCGTCCTATAATCCGGACACCAAAGGCCGTGTTTCCCCGGTTATTGAACGCAACGTCATGATAATGGTTTCCGGAGGAAGGAACTCCCTTTCCGGATACCTGACGGAGGATCTCCAGGAACTTGAAAACAGCCAGATTCCCGTTGGGAAATATGCCTCAGGAAGCGTTCTCATAGTGATTTCCCGCATTGGGGCCAGTAAGTCCAGGGAAACGCCCGCCGCAATGTACAGGGTATACCGCAACAAGGACGGAGCCGTAGTGAGGGATACACTCAGGACCTGGGGCGGCTTTACGCCTCTATTCGGCGGCTCCACGTTGAAAGATGCCCTGAAGGCTGTTGTGGATGAATTCCCCGGCAGCCATTACGGAATTGTCCTGTCCTCCCACGGCACAGGGTATCTTCCGGACGGCTATTACAAGGATCCTGAAGCCTATGAGAGGGCTCACGGCGCCGTATCGGCCTCAACATTCTCCAAGGGCAGCCGCAGCATTGTGGGAGAGTATTTCCCGCCCATCCCGGATTATCCCGCCGTAAAATCAGTTGGCCAGGACGACGACATTGAAGGCTCCGTGGAAATGGAGCTC
>JAFZML010000013.1 GCA_017553255.1 Bacteroidales bacterium
TCCCCTGTTTCAGGGACATAAGACTGTGACAGATTGCCGATACTTCCGTCATCGGCAATGGAAAAAGCCGTCACTGACCCGCCGGAATAATTGGAAGTGATTACCGCCTTGCCGGTGAATAGGATGTTGCAGGGATCTTCCCCCGGAACCACGTCTGGGCTAATTGGGACGCTGTTTATCGGCACAATTTCAGTCCCGCTCAGGGCAAAAGAGCTCACGCCCTGCCTGCCATCATAGAACTCGTTTACGGCATAAGCCCTGTCCCCTGCGGCAATAACAAATGACGGATTTCCGGACGGGGCCATGCTCATAAGCTTAGCCTCTGCCGATTTCGTATTGAATGAATACAGGTAAACTCCTTCCGCCGCCGTATTTTCCGTGTACGTTCCTACAAGTATGCGCACCTCTTGCGTGCACCCTACGGCCACCAGCGCTGCCAGAAGGCCGAAAAAGCCCTTTATGTGATTCATAATCATCTTATTACTTTACCAAACGGGAAAACGGTGGCAATGGCCAGCTTGAAATGCTGCACTCCCCACGGAATACCCACAATAGTTATGCAGAATAAAAGGCCGAATGCAGCGTGCAGAATGGCAATCTCCCACCAGCCCAGGAGAATCCAAATCAGGTTCATCACAACGGATATGCAACCAGGCTCATTGGGGCCATCAACCAGCTCATGGCCGAATGGCCAAAGCGCATAGGTCCCCAGTTTGAACAGTTGTACGCCAAATGGAATGCCTATAAGCGTAATGCACATCAGCAGCCCCACAATATAATATATCAAGGCTATGATAAAGCCGCCTAAAACAAACCAAAGTAAATTGCCAAGGAATTTCATAACTATTTATTCTTTAATGCGAATATACGGAATTTTTATGGATTGTTGAGCTTGAGCAGCGTCTTGGCACAATCAGGCATTAGCTTTGCAGCAGTTAATTGATTTGCGCTATGTTTGAGATTGTTATTACCGTTGCTTTGTATGTTGGGGCCCTGGTGCTTCTGGTTAAAGGTGCGTTTGCTTATTGCAATAATTCAAAGTAACTTTACACCTGATATGAGAACGTACAATGGAATTGAGCGTCCGGAGTTCACCCCGGACATGATATCGGAGCTTAAGGCCGATGAAGTGTTTGTATTTGGCAGCAACCTTGAAGGCATGCATGGTGGCGGTGCTGCGGGATTCCGTGACAAAGAAATAGCCCCGCTGTTCCGCGAGGCTATCGGTCTTGAGAATGTGTGTTTACCTGAGAGTTTTGTCAGGGCTCTGAAGAGTTAGCCGCCGGAATTCTTCCTGCGCCCGGGCCATCTGGGCGCGGAAGGCGGGGCTGGTTTGCAGGCGGGCATAGCCAATGCTGGCAACAGGGCGGCTGGCATCTACGTCACTCTGCCAATGGCATCCGGAAATGACGCGGCTCTCTCCGGAAGCCCATGCACGTGCAAATACGGCTTCGGCACAGGCTGGATTAATCTCGGCCATCAGTAGGGCGCAAGCCCAGGCACGGATGGTGTGGCCTGAGGGATAGGAGCCCTCTGTGGCCAGCCATTCGTCGTCCTGCGGGAAGATGGACGGCTCCTTGAAATATGCAAAAGGCCTAATGCGGAAGTAATGCGCCTTGGGCTTGAAACGGATGTTTTCAATGGTGGTGATTCCGCGGGTGAGAACCTCATAGATAGCCGGCGTCTCCTTTTTGGAAATCTTCAGGCCGAAGTGCTCACCAAGAATAACCAGCGTTGTATCCATGCTCCAGATAGCGTCCCTGACGGCCATCTCAAGGCGGGCAGGGTCCTTGCGCTGCTGTTTTCCCCACATATACCTTAGGATGTCATGGTCAAACTCCGTGCTTGGGTCCTGAGGCGGTGCGGGCACGCATTGCACAGCGTCCGGCATTTGGTTTTCCGGAATATACGGAACGAAGTCCTGGGCCCATGCGCCTAAGGCAAGGCACATCCCCAGGACTACCGCCCAAAACTTCTTATAAGATGTTTTCATTGATGGCTATAGGTCCTTATGCAGTTTCTTGGATATCTTGAGGCCGGTTCTGAGGGACTTGACGTCACTCTTGCTAAGGTATGTACCATCCAGGCCGATATGCTTTCCAAGGACGCCCTTGTGGAGCGTGCAAGGAACAACGCTGCCGTCACGGCTTGTGAGTTCCAGCTGCGCACCGTCCTGCTGCGCAAAAAGGTCAAGGAGATTCTCAAGATTTTGAAGAGCATCTTCATAGGTGGTACCGAAATCCAGAATGGTGCAGCCACTGGGTATGGCCAGTGAGGAGAAGGAGTCCACCGTTCCAATGGTGAAGGTGGCCATTACTTTGCTTACGAAGAGGAAGAAAGCGGGATTGCCCTCTTTGTCCTTGATCTTGTACAAAGTGACTTGCTTGCTTACGCCCACGTCATCTCCAAAGGAAGTTTCTACGGAAGCAACGTCCATATAACCACCAGCAGGAATGTCTCTCTGGGCGTATGAACATACTGCAATGCAAATAAGTGCAAGTGAAAGAAGAATCTTTTTCATACTGAATAATTATGATGTATCAGTGCAAATTTAGCAAATAGCAGGCCGAAAAACAAATTGTTACCTGGAACAACAAAATATTGAAAAGGATTGCGTATATTTGTTTGATGAGACACTATAAACTATGGATGCTCGCGGCCATCGCCTTGATGGCGTTCTCTTGCGGGCAAAAGAATAACACAGTCCGTGAGCTGCGCTCAGAGGCGGATCTAAGCGGCCTTACCCTAAGCACAACGGCCGGAAATTACTATGACAACAAGTATTCCGGCCGTGAAGACATTACCATGTTTCGCGTAAACACGGAGGCGGATGGCATACAGGCAGTACGCCAGGGCATTGCCCATGCCCACGTGACGGACGAGGTTGCCTTCACGCCCCAGATGCGCAGGGATCTTGGAATCAAGCTGGCCTTCCGCAGTGAGGAAAGCTTTGACGTGGCCTTTGCCGTGAGGAAAGGTAACGATGAACTCCGGGAACAGATGAACCGGTTCATCCTGGAATCCAGGGCAAACGGCAGCCTTGACTCCATTATAGCCCACTGGCTGGAGGACACCCCCGCCCCTGAAATTGTGAGGGGAGAAAACTCCGGGGACCAATCCCCTCTCCGCTGCATTACGGCCGTCAATATGGCTCCAATCTGCTATGTTGGTGAAGGCGGCGCATGGATGGGTATGGATGCCGATATCCTGCGGCGTTTCGCTGCCTGGAGCGGCAGGCCCTTTGAAATGAAGTTCCAGGAACTGGGATCGGCCATGATTGCCTTGAATACCGGACAGTGCGACTTTGTCAACGCCTGCCTTTATATAACGGATGAGCGCAAAAAATCCGTGGATTTCACGGAGCCCTATTACCTTTGCAGGGGTGCTTATTTTGTGATTGACAAGGATGAGGCCGCAGTTGTGGGTTTAGGAGAAAGGCTCCGGATGAACCTTGTTACCGAGGGCCGATGGAAACTCATAGCGGACGGTTTATTGGAAACGCTCATTATCACCGTTTTCGCAATCCTCCTGGGAACGCTTCTTGGCGCCGGGGTTTGCGCAATGCTGCGCAGTGGCCGCAAATGGGTTAGAAAAGCCGTAGAAATGTTTGGTGCGTTCATCCAGGGTATTCCCACGCTGGTGCTGCTCCTCATTATGTTCTATGTGGTCCTTGCAAGCTCCGGCCTTTCCGGAACCATAGTTGCAATCATCACTTTTGCCCTTTGTTTTGCATGGTCATCCGGCAGTATCTTTTCATCGGCCATATCATCAGTGCCCAAAGGACAGACGGAGGCGGGGCTCAGCCTTGGTTTCACTCCCCTCAGGACCTTTACCGGCATTGTGTTCCCACAGGCTCTGCAAAAGGCCCTGCCGCTTTACACCGGAGAGTGCGTGGCGCTCCTCAAGAGCACTTCCATTGTTGGCTACATTGCCATTATGGACCTTACCCGTGCCAGTGACCTGATCCGCAGCCGTACCTTCGACGCCCTCATTCCCCTATTGGTGGTTACCATAGCATACTTTGTCCTGGCCTGGCTCATCCGGCTTCTGTTTAACCTCTTCCTCAAGAAATAATGATAAGCATCAAACACTTAAGCAAGACTTTCCACAATCCCGACGGCAGCGTTCTCACTGTCCTGAAGGATGTCAACTGTGATATTGACAAGGGAGAGGTTATCAGTATAATAGGCCCTTCCGGTACGGGAAAAAGTACGCTCCTTAGGGCCATCAATATGCTGGAGCCGCCTACCAGCGGTGAGATTTGGGTAGACGGAGAGAACATTATGGCCCGCGGCTACAAGCTGGACAAGTTGCGCCGAAAAATGGGTATGGTGTTCCAGAGTTTCAATCTCTTTGAACACATGACCGTGCTTCAGAACATAACCTATGCGCCAATTGAGCTACTGGGAAAGACTGAACCTGAAGCCAACTCGGAGGCTATGGAACTCCTGCAGAAAGTTGGTCTGGCCCAGAAGGCCGATGTTTACCCGGACTCCCTTTCCGGCGGCCAGAAACAACGCGTAGCCATAGCCAGGGCACTTGCCATGCACCCGGAGGTAATTCTTTTTGACGAGCCCACATCGGCACTGGACCCCACTATGGTGGGAGAGGTGCTAAGCGTGATAAGGCAACTGGCAAAGGAAGGCATGACTATGCTGATAGTCACCCACGAAATGCGTTTTGCAAGGGACGTGAGCACCCGCATCTTCTTTATGAATGAAGGGATTATCTATGAAGACGGCACTCCGGAGCAGATTTTCGAGCACCCTGTGCGCAGCGCCACCAAAGCCTTTGTGAACCGCATCCAGAAGCTGGTATATGAGATTGAGGATGACAGTTTTGACTATCTCCAGATCCATACCGGGCTAAATCAGTTCTGCATCAAATACAACCTGTCAGGCCTGGCGGAAACAGCCTATGAAATTATCAAGGAAATGCTTTTCGTCCACCTGAAGGATATTCGGCCCCTTACTGTCAGGATTACGCACGCGGAGCTTTCCGGGGAAACCGCCCTGGATTTTATGGTGGAAGGCCTCAAAGAATCTCCGCTTCCGGAGAATCAGGCCGTGCATAGCCTACGCTCTCGCGCAAAGGACATAGTGGAAGAACCCACTGCGCGTGGATTCCGTGTGAAGATAATCCTTAGATAGCTCAGGCTAAATCACCCAGGTCTTCCGGACCTGCTTTAGGGAACAGCGCGTGGAGTTTTTCACGCGCTTTGTCTTTGTTCTGCTGGGTGATGGCGCTAAAAACGTATGATACGGCTGCAATTAGAGCCGCCCAGTCATCGGCCAGTCCCGCAAATGGCAGGAAATCCGGCAGGACGTCAAATGGCAGGATAAAGTAGCCCAGAGCGCCCGCTATTATGGCCTTGTACTTGACAGGAGTTGCAGGGTCTATCAACGTATAGAACAGTACCAGGGCATAATACACCACCTTGGCACCGGCTTTTGAGGCAAAGTGCTTCAGCTTGTCCCAGAACGCCTCCTCAGAATAGTTGCCCTGGAACTTGAGAAGGTCTTTTGATGTGAGGTTTTTATCAGACATATTACTCCTGGTTGCTACGGGTAATCCATTCCAGAGCATCCTCCAGAGGCTTTTCTGTGAGGACATCCGGCTCTATGGGGTCATCGCAGAATACTTCTCCGGTACGGGCCACATCACAGCCTGTAGTGAGCACCAGGCGGTCTCCTCCCGGAAGCGGGAAAGGTTGATTGGCCGATGCATAACCGGCCGTAGGGCCGCCAAACACTTTCACGTAATCCAGTCCCCGGAAGCAGATAAGCGTGGCTTCACCGGAACTTGCGGTATGGTCATCTGTAAGTATGGCTACAGGGCATTCTATGCGGGAGAGCTGCTGCACACCTGCCGTCTGGACAGCATATGACAGCGGAATCCATTGCGTGCGCTTGCGGGTGCGGAACCTAAGTGTCTCCCCATCATTTGGCAGAAAACGGTGCACTGCCGCAATCATTGGATACATATTGCCGCCGGTGTTGCCCCTCAGGTCAATCACTACGCCGGGGATATCCTCCGGAATAGCCTGCAGGACGGCCGATGCATACTTCACACCCTCCGCCTGATTCCCTGAGAAAGGAGGCAGGGATACCACGGGGATGCCGCCTTCCGTGATGGTGACTTCCGGTGCGGGCCATTCTGAAGTGGCGTCTTCAATCACGCTTCCAGCTAGCTGAAGGAAGGAATGCTTGCCCCCGGCCACTTTGGCTGCAGCCCGCAAAATCTCCTGGGCCTCTTCCATTGAAGAAGGCCTTGCATCCATTGCACTCTCATATTCCTCCCACCAGCGGGAATCCGTAGCCATAATCCCCTGCTTATCCATTATCTTAACGGCCTTGCGCACATACTGCCTGTTACTGTCTACGCAAGAGACGGCCAGGAGCAGTGTCACCAGAATGAATGAAATCTTACTCATTATAGGTCAAACTGGCAAGTAGATTCATAGTTGTTCCAACTGCGGAGGTACAGGGTAATGGTGCTCTGGTCATAGACATTGCTGTACTGCGTATCTTCAACCATGCCATTGTCCCATACCAAGTCCTTCCAATGAACCAGTGAAAGGCACTCCTGGGCCTGTTCCAAAGTAAGAATGGCATTGTGCTCCTCAATATATGCACCGGCAGTCTCATACCTCCACCAGCTCTTGCTGTGAGGGTTCCCCACAGCGGGATCAGGTTCTGTTGTGTAGTACTTTTCTGAGAGTAAGTGATTGGTTACCAGCATGGAATTTTGATCGGCAGGTTTCCTCACTATCATTGTCTTCCAACCATCCTCTTTGTCAAATTCCACCACGGCACAGTCTCCGCCGGCATCGGCCACCAGGTAATGGTAACCGGAACCCACAGCGGCGTCATGCCTCACATCAACGGTTTCCAGAAGATCCAGCGCCTCCTGAACCGTAGCGCAGCGGTCTAGCCACAGGCGCATTATGATGGTAGTTCCAACGTCGTGTTTTGGGGTATCCTGCTGTGATGCCTGCTTGGGTAAAGCCAGGATGGAAGTGCAAAGGCCTTTCTCATTGATACCATCCACGGGAGCATAGATGGAAGCCAGGCAATTGAGCCGGGTTGCAAATGAAGTGGGAAGTTTTTCAAGGGAATACCCAAAGTGGGACATGTCACTGCAGGCTATGGAAGCGTATCCCTTTTTGGGGTGAGACACCGTTACCATTGTGGGATTCTTGAAGAAATCGTAGTTTCGGCCGAATAAATAGCCCTCAGCATCGGCCTTTGCAACCTGGAACGACGTGCAGTTCATGGTTTCCATTTTGCCGTCTTCATCTGCCACCTGAGAGCTCTTGATCTTTAGCGGAAGACCTTTGCCAATACGCCCCACTACATAATTCAGAAGCTCCGCATTCTCATCTATGTCATTGGCAATCAGGTCATCCAAATCATAGCTGGCCTTGTATTCCATTTTGTACAGATACTGGTTTCCATCTACAGATTCGATAGAACGGAGGGAAGCAATCTCACCGCTCCAGATGCAGGCAACGGCAATACACAGCGCGGCAACGATGCCAACAATCCATAACAATGCTTTTTTCATTTTCCTGTTTATTTATTAGGACAAATATACAAAAGATAATCCCATGAATCATCATTAAGCACAAAAAAAGCCTCAAAGTGTACTTATCTCCAGCGAAGTGGCAGGGATAAGTACAAAAATGGCCCCCAAACGTACTTATCTCCAGGAAAACTGTGGTGATGAGTGCAAAAAGGGGCCAAAAACGTACTTAACTCAGTCGGAGTAGTTGTGGTCTATGAGAATGTATACAGGGGTGTCCGGGACAGCGGCTTTGAGCTGGTCAAGAAGAAGCCGGGTAAAAGCGGCATCGTCCGTGACGGAAAGGTCCGGGACAACGTCTACGGAAACGCTTTTATCCTTGTCATTGTAATAGAAACCGTGTACCTGCAGGACATGTTCCTGGCGGGCCAGGGTTTGGACAACGTCCTTCTGGAGCTTGGCGTTTGCGCTATCCCCCGTTGCGTAGGCATACACGCCCACGGTCATCACAATTCCGTGGCGGAGAAGCATCATTTCTGCAATGTCACGTGAAAGGCCGTGAATCTCATGCGCCGTCATTGTATCAGGTACGCTTACGTGCAATGAGCCAATTGAAAGGTTGGGGCCGTAGCCGTGAAGGATGATATCAAATACGCCCTGAACGCCCTCAATGGCGGCAACTTCGGCCTTGATTTCCCTTATCAGTTCCGGGGAAACCTGCGCGCCAAGAAGCTGGTTGATGGGAGACGCAAGCATCTCTATGCCGGCCTTGATAATCACAAGGGAAATGAGCACACCAAGGTATCCGTCCAGAGAGACGTTCCAGATGAGCATTATTCCGGCCGATACAAGGGTTGCAAGCGTAATAATGGCATCAAAAAGGGCATCTGAGCCTGAGGCAAGAAGGGCATCTGAGTCAAGCTTTTTCCCCTGGCCGCGGACGTAGAGGCCCAGGGCCAGCTTTGCAAGGATGGCCACAATGATGACAATGAGCGTGACGGTGGTATAATCAGGCTCCGTGGGGGTGATAATCTTTTTCACAGACTCCACCAGGGACGTGATGCCGGTAGTGAGCACAATCACGGCAATAATGATAGCCGTAAAGTACTCCACACGGCCGTAGCCAAAGGGATGCTTTCTATCGGCCGGCCTTACAGAAAGTTTTGTGCCGATAATTGTGATAACACTGGAAAGGGCATCGCTGAGGTTGTTCACTGCATCCAGCACAATGGCAACGGAATGCGCCAAAAGGCCCACAAGGGCCTTGAAGGATGCCAGTAGGACATTGGCAACTATGCCTACTACGCTGGTTCTGATTATTTGCTTTGACCGATCCATTGGTTATCCCAGGAGTTTCTTGACAATTGTGGAGATGGTACGGCCGTCAGACTGCCCTGCAAGGGCTTTGTTGGCGGCGCCCATAACCTTACCCATATCCTTGATGGAGGTGGCGCCAACCTGGGCAATTATCTCTTTTACCTTGGCTTCAACTTCTGCCTCAGAGAGCTGTTTGGGAAGGTATTTCTCCATCACGGCGGCCTCTGCAAGCTCATTGTCGGCAAGCTCCTGACGGCCTGCGGCGACAAACTGCTCTGCGGCTTCCTTGCGCTGCTTTACAAGCTTCTGGATCATCTTCTGGACATCTGCGTCCGTAACTTCCTTTGAGCCGCCCTCCGCGGTTTTAAAAAGGAGAATCTCACCCTTGATTGCGCGGGTGGCGTTCATAGAGACGGTATCCTTGGCCTTCATTGCAGCCTTGATGTCTTCCTGGATTTGCTGTTCAAGTGTCATATCTTTTTTCTTTTAGATTCCGAAGACAAATATACTAAAAATCCCAGGGTTTTTGTACATTTGCGGTATATGAAACAGGTTTTAGGATACTTTCTGGGCTTTGCCATATTCATTGTGGGAATCCCGTCCCTTATGTGGTGGGCGGCCGGTATGTCGGCTTTGGCCGAAATTCCAGCTTGGCGGATTATCCCAGCCATTCCCATTGCGCTGGCCGGGCTCTTCCTCAGCGTATGGAGTATAGTTTATATGAAGCGTGTGGGAAAAGGCAACCCGTTTGACGCAATGGGGCATGAGGTTGCGCCCCGCACCAAGCATCTTATGACAGACGGCCCGTACCGGAAAAGCCGTAACCCTATGCTTTCAGGGACATATCTATATTACACGGGCATTGTGATTGCCCTCTGGAGCCCCTGGGCATTACTTGTTTTTGCAGTCATTGCCGCCGTCATGATGCTTCAGGTGCTGTCTGAAGAAAAGCGCCTTGAGGCAGATTTCGGCCAGGAATATCTGGACTATAAGAGGGCTACCGGAAGGTTTTTCACTTTCTCCGGATGTAAGCAAAGGCAGGATACTCCATAAAGATTTGACGGGAGTGAGCATTCACCCAGGCTTCAAGCTGCGGGCGGCCGGGGCAGCCGTTCACCAGATATCTGGCAGCATGGAAGCCGATATCGGCCCTTTCAAATTCAACGTAGCCGGGAAGATTCAGGCGGTTATCGGCCATAATAAGCTCAATATCCATTAACTTTTCCTCTCCCGCAAGGATGTCAAGGACGTAGTTGGTGCCGCCAATTGCCGTCAGTTTGCTGATATCATGGAAAAGGTCCTCTTCATAAAAACGCTCGAAATTCTTTCGGAATGGATCAATAGTCTTAATGATCCAGAGCTTTCCTATTTCCTTTGAAAGTTTGACGGTGAATGTTTTCTTGGCGGAGTTTTTCTTAGTGTTCTGCATACTGATTATTAATTTAGTCAGCAGTAAAGACGCGCTTGCGGTGGCAATCTATCACCTAAACTAAATTTTTTTCACTTTTTTTGCTTACCAGCACACAGTGGTAATCCGAATCCTCCCATGCATCAAGGAAATGTGCAATGGTAACAGTTATGGGAATAGGGCCGAATGCAGGGTCATACAGGGCAACCTCATCTTTCTCAATTGAGGCCGATAATACCACCACGCAGTGATCCACAATCCCGCCCGCCAGGACGTCCTCAAGACGCTCTTCCAGCGGATCCCCTATGAGTTCTCCCCCATCCACGGCGGCAATGACCTGCTTCCCTTCATCAATAGCCTTGATAATGTCCTGAAGCGTTGCATCGGCCAGTTTCTCTACTTTAAGGCCGATATAATGAGCCGTATTGCCAAGGTCCTTTACATAGGCACCCTTATCCGTAAGCCAGCCCATCTCAAAGGCAAGGTCTCTCAATTCCGGAATAGACTTATGTATGCCGAAGCTATGGAGGATGAATTCCTCGCAGCGTACGGCGCAGAGTACATCCCCACGTGAACGTGCAATGAGCGCAATCTTTTCCATTGCCTTGAGCGCGCGCTTTTTTATGTTGTAGAGATTGGCCTTCTTGATGCCGGTTACTTTTTCCAGTTCATCAAAGCTCATCCCTTCAATGACATGCTTTTGGAGCACCATACGGTAGTTCTCATTCTCTATCAGATCCAGAATGGCGGCAACGTCCATAGCGGCCTCATTGGCAGAATTATCCGTGGTAATATCAAGCTCATTTTCCATTTCCCGCTCACGGTTAACCTTGTCAAGGAAATAGTTCCTGGCCACCATCTTGAGCCACTGGTAAATGGAAGACCGGCCCTCGTATTGCCTGAGTCTACGCGCATTGTCCTCCATGAGATGAAGGTAAAGGTCGCTCACAAGCTCATCGTAATCTGCGCCACCCGGATAAAACTTGCTTATGAGGGCAAATATAAGCGGCTGGCACCTCTTGAAGAAGAAGTCCTGCGTGATATGCTCGTCGCGGGCAATGAGGCCCTCAATGATTTCCTGGTCAGTCATATTATTTAAAAACCAATTTTTCCTTTCTTGCCATCCCACTTCAGCATCTTTACATCGGCCAGTTCAACTATGTGCTTGTCAGGGGCAGGGCTGGAGGTGCTTTCCCTCAGAATTACCTTCTGGTAGATGGCGCGGGAGAGGAGCTTCATTGTGCGGGCGTTGGCATTGATGTGGGCTCTCATTGAGGTTAGATAGTGAAGCATGTGCTCCCGGGCTTCATCGGAGAAGGAAACCTTGTACTTGCGCAGGCAGTATTCAAGTATGCCGAAGAGCTCTTCCGGAGTGAAGTCACGGAATACCAGGGTATGGTCAAACTCATAAACACCGGCCTCGTAGAGCTGCTCTGAGACCGCCGCGTTGGGGGAATCAAGCTCCGCCAAAATAAGGGCGCACTCCCCTCCGGCTTCCACGGTGAGTTCTTTCACTTTAAGCCGGATAAGTTCCGCGTAGCGGGCATATGTGGTGCGTTCACTGGTGAACTTGGGATCATCCACATCAATGAAAATGAGGCCGTTGCAGGCGCGTTTGACGGCTTCCTTCAGCACAGTGTCGCAGTCCAGCTCCGACACCCCGAATATACGTTCTCCCTTGATCTCTGTGATATGGCTGCTGGCAATGAGGCGCATGCCCTTCAGGATTTGCGCCATAATCTCCGCCACTGTACTCTTTCCGGTGCCGCTGTTTCCCACAAAACGCCAGCTCAGAAGGCCCTTGCCAACGTAAGGTTCCCCTATAGAGTGGAGGTATCGGGCGCTGCTTACAAAGTCATGGACTGCAATTTTAACTTCATTAAGACCGGCCAGGCTGTCAAGTTTTGCCAGAGCGGCATCAATTGCAACGTCGTCAAAGACAACATCCTTCTGGGCCTTGCCCACAACCACGTCTTCCGGGAGGATGGTGCTGAGGTCTTCCTTGGTGGGATTCTTTAGCTTTGCCGTACGGGCACCAAGGGTGGCCAGGATCTCGTTTTGAAGGAGATTGTTTATGAATCGGCCATTACCAAAACGGGGCGACGGCTTATCTGACTCCTCCTGAATTATCTGGCGCATATTCTCTGCGGCACCTTCCGTGAGGGTGAAGCCCTGTTTCCTGATCATGAGCTTACCTATTTCCAGAAGCTCATCCGTTGTGTAATCCTCAAAGTTAAAGACGTTGGGGAAACGGCTCTCAATACCCTCATTGCTCTCCAGAAGCCGCTTCATGGGCGCGGTATAACCGGCCATAATCACCACCATGTCCAGATTGTCCTTACCCAGTTCCGTAAGGAGAGAGTTCATTACAATGCGGCCGTGGTCCTTCTCTCCCCCTTCAACCAGCTGATAGGCCTCATCAATGAATAGAATATTTCCGCGGGCGCGGGCAAGCAGGTTTGTCATCTTGAACTCAGTCTCTCCAATAAACTGCCCCACCATCTGGCTCTTTTCCGTTCTGATTACACGGCCGCCGGAGAGGATGCCCCAGGAAGCGAAAACCTTGCCGATAATCTCCGCCACGGTGGTCTTACCTGTTCCCGGATTGCCCAGAAATGCCATATGCAGGCGCGGCATGTCTGTGGGAAGGCCAAGCTCCATACGCCTGCGGGCCAGCTTGATAGAATAAAGGAAGTCCTTGACTTTAGTCTTGATTTTTCCAAGGCCGATCAGCTCGTCAAGTTCGGCCATGGCGTCGTCTTTCTGCTCTCCAACGGAAGGAATGTCCTCCGGCAGCACCGTCTCCAGCTGCTTCTTTCTAGGCCTCATGATGCCGCTCAGGCGGTTGAACATGGCGGGAATGATGGAGTCGTCAAACAGCGTCTGAACCAGCCAGGCATTGGTGAAGCCGGGACCGCGGCGGTTATACTTGTGGAGCACATACATCTCCAGCTTTTTGCGTGCCTCGTCAGAGAGCCTAATCTTGCGCTCCATGCAGCAGATGTCAAACATCTCAAAGAGTTCCTCCGGCTTGAAATCCTCCATGTAAATGGGATCCGACAGGCATTTGCGGAGGTCCGGATAACCGGAAAGGAGGGATTCCATACCCTCAGGCTCTCCTACAAGGACAAGCATCCATCGGCCATATTTTTCCTTATTGTTAAGACAGTCCACAAGGGCGCGGATAATGCGGCTTTCCGTGTCATAGTTGCCCTTGTTGTCCGTTCTATAGAGCTCATGCGCGCCGTCAATGACAAGAGTACCGCCCATGGCGTCATTGACCGCATTTGCCACTGCTTCATTTTCTGAGTTGATTCCGGAAGTTGCAAGCGTAGAGACGCGCGTTGTCCATATTTCATCCGTATCCAGAAGGCCCAGGCTCTTATACAGGCTGGCCATAAGCTCCACAGCCTTGGTTTTCCCGGTCCCGGGGTTGCCGATAATTGCGGTGTGAAGACGCGGAGGATTCTTGGAGAAACCGGCCTTCTCGCGA
>JAFZML010000146.1 GCA_017553255.1 Bacteroidales bacterium
AGCACCTCCTTGGCACACCCGGCAAACGCCCAGCTGTCAACTCCCAGGCCGCCGGTTAAATCGGCCACATTTCCCTGCCCGGCAAGAGAGGCTTTATATGATGCGGTTTCAGAAGAAGAGCACTGCTCCCCGGAAAGGCGGAATGGATAACGGAGGGAGGGCTCTGCATACCACTCAGGCACCTTATAACGCAGTTTTCGCCTCACCTCAAGCGTTGTGAGTGCAAGGTCAAAATCTTCTACCTCCGGCGCATACTTGTCTCGGGCCAGGGCAAGGCGTCCAAGGTCATCTCCGTCATGCGCCAATATGAATTCCGCAAACTCCATATTGCAAAAATACGTAATTATCTTTATATTTGTGAATGTGGAAGAATCCATACCCCTATAAATCCATGGCCACCCTCGGCCATGTAAGAGGGAGGGGCCCACGAAGTGGGAGGGGTCGCGAAGCGACGATTTATAGGGGTATGGATTCTGTGACAAAGATATAACACTAAAAACCACATAATATGAAAACCTACAAGGAAATAGCACAGAGCTGGCTTGACGGCAATTTTGACGCTGAAACCAAGGCAGAGGTAAAGCACCTCATGGAAACAGATGAGACCGCCCTTGAAGACGCTTTCTACCGTAATCTTGAATTCGGCACAGGCGGCCTCCGCGGCACAATGGGTGTTGGCACCAACCGCATGAACAAGTACACGGTGGGTATGGCCACCCAGGGCCTCGCAAACTACATCAAGGCCCATGTAGAAGGCGCTGCCAGCGTATGTATCAGCCACGACAGCCGTAACAATTCCAGGCTTTTCGCGGAAATATCGGCCGAAGTTTTAAGCAACAACGGCATCAAGGTTTTCCTGTTTGAAGACCTTCGCCCCACGCCGGAACTCAGCTATTCCATCCGCATCAAGAAGGCTACGGCCGGCATCATGGTCACCGCCAGCCATAACCCCAAGGAATACAACGGTTACAAGGTATTCTGGAGTGACGGCGGCCAGATCACCGCTCCAGTAGATAAAGATATTGTGGCCGAAGTTGGAAAGATCGAGGACCCTGCCCAGGTGGCATTCCAGCCCCTCCCCGGCATCAAGAAGGCCCCCATTGAAATCATGGGCGCCGCAGAGGATGAGCTTTACCTCAAGGACCAGCTTTCCCTCATGCTGTCCCCGGAGGCCGTTAAAAAGCACAGTGACCTCAAGATTGTCTATACTCCCCTCCACGGCTGCGGCGTAAGGCTTATGCCTGAAGCCCTGAAGCGTATCGGCTTCACCAACATCATCCACGTCCCTGAGCAGGAAGTCCCGGACGGCAACTTCCCCACCGTGGCATCCCCCAACCCGGAGGAGCCCGCCGCAATGGCAATGGCCCTTGCCAAAGCCGATGAAACCGGCGCAGACCTTGTCCTTGCCACAGACCCCGACGCAGACCGCCTGGGCATTGCAGTGCGCAATGATGAAGGCAAGATGGTCCAGCTCACCGGCAACCAAACCTGGAGCTTCCTTACCTATTATATTCTCAAACGCTGGCAGGAACTTGGCAAGCTCAATGGCAAGCAGTACTGCGTCAAGACCATTGTCACCTCAGAGCTCCTTGCCGCCATCTGTGAAAGCTTTGGGGTAAAGTGCTACAACGTCCTCACGGGCTTCAAGTACATTGCAGAAATCCAGAAGCAGCAGGAAGGCAAGTCAGAATTCATCTGCGGCGGTGAGGAAAGCTACGGCTTCAACCTTGGCTCATTTGTCCGCGACAAGTGCGCACAGGTGGCAGGCTGCGCCGTTGCCGAATGCGCCGCCTGGGCTGCAGAGCAGGGCATGACCCTGTGGCAGCTGCTCCAGAAAGTGTACAAGGAGTACGGCCTGTACGTGGAGAAGATGGTGTACATTGTGCGCAAGGGCAAATCCGGCGCAGAAGAAATCCAGAAGATCATGGCGGATTACCGTGCCTGCCCTCCCAAGGAAATCGCAGGCAGCCCTCTTGTGAAGGTAATTGACTACAACAAGCCGGAAGAAACCGGCCTTCCCAAGTCTAACGTTCTGCAGTTCTACAACGCCGCAGGAGACGTTGTCACCGTACGTCCTTCCGGAACGGAGCCCAAGATCAAGTTCTACTTTGGCGCAAAGGGTTCAGACGCCCCCGCCAAGATTGAAGCCCTCAAGGCTCAGTTCATCAGCTAGGTGTACGCACTCATTACAGGCGGCAGTTCAGGAATGGGGCTGGAATATGCCCGCCAGCTTGCCGCTAAAGGCTATAACCTCCTCCTGGTAAGTAACCGGGAGGAGGAACTTGTAGCCGCATCTCAGGAGATTACCGGCAAATGGCCCGTAAAAGTCATCACCCGCTTCCAGGACCTTGCCGCCCCGGACGCCGCAGATACGCTTCACGCATGGTGTACGGGGGAAATCGGCATTGTTCCGGACGTTCTTGTGAATAACGCCGGCATGTTCTTTTTCAAGGAACTTCAGGCCGATGACTTAGCCCGCGTCCAGGCAATGGTGAACCTCCATGTGGGGACAATCACCCGCTCCTGCCTCCTTTTTGGCATGGATATGAAAGAGCGCGGCTCCGGATACATCCTCATAATGTCCTCCATGGCCGCCCGCATTCCGGCGCCCGGAATCACAATTTATTCGGCCACAAAAGCATACCTCAAGAGCTTCGGGCGGTCTCTCTCCTATGAGCTTAAGCCCCACGGAGTAGGAGTCACCACCGTGTGCCCCGCAGCCATTGCCACTCCCCTTTACAAGCTGGAGCCGCGGCTCATGAACCTTGGTGTAAAAATCAGGCTCATCCACACCCCTCAGTGGCTTGTAAGGAAAGCCCTCAGGGCAATGTTCCGTGGAAGGCGCGTGATATGCCCTTCTATCATGAACGTCTGGCTGCCGCTACTTATCAGCATCACGCCCGCTCCCATCATCGCCCGCCTCTGGAAACGTTTTCGCAGGTAAAGGCCTGAAGCACTTGCAAAATTCCCGGAAATGGCGTAATTTTGCAATCCTTTCAGCGGGGTATTAGCTCAGTTGGTAGAGCGATAGGTTCGCAATCTATAGGTCAGGGGTTCGAATCCCCTATGCTCCACAAAAAAGAATCCAGCCGATTTGGCTGGATTCTTTTTTGTGGACCATGCGCTGCTGATGCAGCGCCTTCGGCCTCCAAACAATCCAAACAAAAAACCTGCCGGATGGGCAGGTTTTATTTAAGGATTAAGATCCAGGATTAGATGCTGGCCTTACGATACTCCTTACCGAGTTTCTCAAGAGCGAGGGTAGCCTTGCGAACGCGTGCGCGTGCAGCCTTGTTCTCCTTCTTGTCGATGTCTTTCTCGATAGCAGCGATCTGCTCCTTAATCTTTGCAATGATTGCGTCCATGATGTAGTGGTTTAGAGGTTAATAATTAATGTATTAATTGTAAAAAAGTTTGCTGGATAAATGTTTCCGAGTGCTAATTTACTGAAAACAAACAAATTTCCAAATTATTTTCACAAAAAAGTGCATTTTAAATACCTATAACCCACAATTTTCGGCATTTTTCACCACAAAAACGCTATTTTTCATCAAAAACTGAGGAATTGAGGCCCAGCAGCTTCATACGCTGCCTGATGGCCGGGACGTCCCTTTCAATGAAGTCTTTACGCTGTGCGGCAAGCACCGTTTCACGGGCGTCATCGGCAAGGAAATAACCTATTCCCCTCTTGTTGAAGATGATGCCGTCGGCGGTGAGTTTCTCATAGGAACGCATCATGGTGTTGGGGTTCACGCCAATATCGGCCCCATATTCCCTCACGGAAGGAATCCTGTCCCCTCCCTTGAGCTCTCCGGAAAGGATGCGGTCGCAAATCACGTCCACAATCTGGAGATAAATTGGTTTTTCAGTGTTAAAATTCATGGCCGATTAATGTTGAATGGTTTTGATTCTGCGCCAGATTCCCCAGCCGAAGCCCACTGCCATCAGCACAGACAATATCATGGATAAGTTAAGCAGGCCCTGGGTCCAGCTCTTCATCAATTCTTCAGTCATCTCAATATCCTGGAAGTATTCAATAAACCTTGGAGTGACAAAACCCATAAGGAGGGACAGAATGGTTGATACGCCAAAGAGTATTGCAAAAGCGCCAACAAGTTTGTTGCGCTTGAAGCAGATTCCGCAAAGGAGGAAATAGAGGAAATTGCACACAAAGCCGGCAAGGGTGGTGAGAACTATGCCTAGCGGGCTCAGGTTAATGTCTATCTGGCCGTTAAGCTCCGCAATTCCTTCCAAAACCTTGGAATACGCTCCGGTGAAACCGGTGAAGAGAGCCTGTCCGTAAGTGGGATCAACAAGGCTAAGGAAGCCGTCTATAATAAGATATACTGCAAGGAATAATACGGGGATTACCACCAGGGTGACAAGAAGCATTGAAACAAACTTCTCTCCGCGTGAAGCCGGAATCATGAGCCAGGAACTTCCCGCCTTTTTTTCCGTTAAATAACCGTAAGTCTTTACCTGGTATAACTCAAGCACCAGGAAAGCCACCAGAAACATAATCACGCGAGCCTCCACCATAGGAGAATGCCACTCCTGGGTGAAAACCAGTGAGAACATTACCCACAGGATATAGAAGATGGCGCTGGCGCCTCCAATGAGAAGGGCGGCCCTGGAATGGTTACGCCACATCTGGGTTACATCATATTTGAAATAGGTCCAGAACCTCTGGAAAGAAAAAGACTGATTCATATCCTTATTATATTAGAGGTTGAACATTGCTTTGATAACGTCCTTGTGGGCGTGGACGGTGTTGAAGAAGGCTTCCACATTTACCTTGCTCTCCTCACCGGTAGTGTTGGGATACACCTGGATGCATCCGCCGGGAGTCTGCTCAAGGTAAAGTGCGCCGGGCTTGAGTTCAGTGCCGTAGTCGAAGAAGAGTTTGGCCGATATCTCCTCCATGGTGGCGTTCACCAGGACCTCCTTGTTGTCAAGGATGATGATAGGGTCAATGATGTTCTCAAGGTCACGGACCTGGTGCGTGGAGATGATAAGGGTGGAGTCCTCCGACGTGTACTTTGTCACGGCCTTACGGAACTGGGCCTTGGAAGGGATATCCAGGCCGTTTGTGGGCTCATCCAGATAATAGTACTTGGCGTTGCAGGCAAGGGCAAAGGCAATCCAGGTCTTTTTGAGCTGACCTGCAGACATTGCATCCATCTTCTGCTCCAGGGCCACTTCAAACTCAGAGAGGATGGTCTCAAACTTATCCAGCTCAAAATGGGGCCAGAACACGCCGTGCTCCTTTGCAAAGGAAAGGGCACTTGCATGGACCGGAGTCACTTCATCCGGAAGATAGAATTGATCTGCAAGAAGTGAAGGTTCACGGCCGAAGGGGTTTCGGCCATCTACGGTGATACTTCCCTCCTGGGGCTTTTTGAGCCCGCAAAGAAGGGTAAGAAGGGTGGTTTTGCCCACGCCGTTCTCTCCAAGAAGGCCGTAGATATTGCCCTCTGATGCCTTCAGGGAGATGTTTTTCAGTACTGCCAGCGGGCCGTAGCTGAATCCGAGATTAGAAATTTCAATCATATCTATTGCGTGTATTAGTTTATTAGTACACCGCAAAGGTACAAACAAATTTCTAATCTCCAAATAATTTTTTAAAATTTGTAATGATTCAACCCGGTTTCAGGGTCCGGGCTGCGGCCGATCTCCAGGCCATAGTCCTCTATGAACAGCTCACAGGCACCGAAGATACGGGCGTCCAGAAGGTGCCCGCCAATACAGCTGTAGTCACTGCGGGAAGCCGTCACGTGCACGTGGAGATATACTGAACCGTCCTTCCGGGAGATATTGCCCACAATTGAAGTGAGTTCCATCTGCTCATCAAAGGTTTTGTCCACATAAACCATTGTGGCGGGATTCAGATAACGGAATGTGGCGGTGTTTACCGCGCCAAGCCCGGAAATGCTTCCGGAAAGTATTCCCTTTTCTGCGCAGAACTTAGTCAGAGCCTCAATAATACTCACATGATTGTCCAGGCTCAATACATATTTATTGTCTTTGCAAGCGTACTGGTACATATTTTAAACAATTAGATTCAGACATAGATTGAGGATTTGTGCCGGGTACGCCCTGCGGGACGTCCATTCCAAGGAGGCCAAACAGCCATTCCCAATACGGCGGCATTGTACCGTCCGGAGCGCAGAAATTCATGGGCTGGCTCTCAAATACCTGTTCTCCCCTGCCGTCAAGATAGCTTAGCTGCACAAGCTCAGAGCAGTACAGGGCATCATTGTCCGGGAGAAAACAGGTGTCGTAGGGCAGGCCGATAAAAGCTTTAGCCCGCTCCACCGCTGCACCGGCATCAAGGCCCTGTGGCCGCTTCACAATGAATTCCGGCAGTGAGCCGTCCTTAAGCGTAAAGTCTGCGAAGAAGGTATCCAGGGGATGACGGTCTACGCCGTGGCTGATAGTGGCATCTATGATCCAGATACTATCGGCCTTAACCTCCGCTATGGCTACGTGTATTAGATTGAGGACACCGTCAGTGCCAGTGGAGGCCGATATTGCCTGATCCATTGAGCTTTCATCGGCCTCATAATCAAGCGGCAAACCCACAAATACAAGGTCTCCGTTTTGAAGACGGGGCTCTGAAGGGCGGCAAGCCAATGCAATCAGTAAAAGAGTAAAGATAAAAAACAGGCGTTTCATAGCACAAATATAAGCATTCTCCTATTTTTTTGCTAAATTTGAGGACACTAAAACTTAAAGAATGAAAAGGATTGTAGAATGCGTTCCCAATTATAGCGAAGGCCGGGATAAAACCGTGATAGACGCCATTGTGGCGGCTATCTCCACCGTTGAAGGTGTGAAGGTGCTGGACGTTGATCCGGGTGAAGCCACCAACCGCACGGTGGTCACTTTTGTGGGTGAGCCGGAGCCCGTATGTGAGGCCGCTTTCCGCGGCGCTGCCAAGGCTAAGGAACTCATAGATATGAGTAAGCACCATGGCGCCCATCCAAGGAGCGGGGCCACTGATGTCCTCCCCCTTATCCCAGTGGCTGGAATCACGCTGGAAGAATGCGCGGAGCTTGCCCGTGGCCTTGCCAAGAGGCTGTTTGAGGAGCTTGGCATCCCCTGCTACTGCTATGAAGCCGCGGCGTTCACCCCGGAGCGCAAAAACCTTGCTGTTTGCCGTGAAGGAGAATACGAAGCCCTTCCGGAAAAGTTCAAGGATCCCGCCCGCAGGCCGGATTTCTGCGGGGAATGGGATGAAACCGCAGTGAAGGCCGGGGCCACAAACGTTGGCGCCAGGGGCTTTCTTGTGGCGGTAAACTTCAACCTCAACACCACCAGCACCCGCCGCGCCATGGCGGTTGCATTTGACGTCCGTGAAAAGGGCCGCAAAAACCCTTCCGGAGAAGGCTGGATTCCCGGCACCCTCAAGGGCACCAAGGCAATTGGCTGGTACATAGAGGAATACGGCATTGCCCAGGTGTCAATGAACATCACTGATATTAACGTCACTCCCCTTCACGTTGCCTTTGAGGAAGTCTCCCGCGCCGCACAGGTCCGCGGGCTCCGCGTCACCGGGGCAGAAATTGTGGGCCTTGTCCCCAGGCGTGTCCTTCTTGAAGCCGGCCGCTATTACCTTGAGAAGCAGCAGCGTTCCCTTGGAATCTCAGAGGAAGAGATAGTGAAGATTGCCGTGAAATCCATGTCTCTTGACGACCTTAAACCCTTCAATCCCAAGGAGAAAGTGATAGAATATCTTATTGCCGGCAAAAAGAAGGGCCTTGCCCAGATGACCCTTGAAGGCTTTACCAGGGAAACGGCCAGCGAATCCCCCGCCCCCGGCGGCGGCTCAGTGAGCGCCGCAATGGGTGCCTTTGGAGCAGCCCTTGCCACCATGGTAGCAAACCTCAGCTCCCACAAACGCGGCTGGGATGCCCGCTGGAAAGAGTTCAGTGACGTTGCCGTGGAAGGCCAGGCCATCCTGAACCACCTCCTGGACCTCATTGATGAGGACACCGCCGCCTTTAACCGGATAATGGACTGCTTCTCCATGCCCAAGGGCACGGATGATGAGAAGGCCGCCCGCTCAAAAGCCATTGAGGAGGCCACCCTTTTTGCTGCCAAGGTTCCTCTTGAAACCATGGAAACCGCCCTCAAGGCACTCCCTCTGGCCCTTGAAATGGCCCAGAAGGGCAATCCCGCAAGCGCCTCAGACGCCGGCGTAGCGGCCCTTGCCGCCGTTGCCGCCATCCGCGGCGCCCGCCTCAACGTCCGCATCAACGCCGCCTCCCTAAAGGACAAAGCCCAGGCCCAGCCCCTTCTTGACCGCGCCAATGCAATTGAAGCCCAGGCAATAGCCCTGGAGGGCCAAGTCCTTGCTGCAGTAGCGTTAAATATAAACATCTGATAATTAACACTATACGCAATTTCCCCTGTATAAAAACAGACAGGGCAAATTGCATAAATACCTAATACTTAATGAGTTACATTTCACGGTTTGCAGAGGAGATTCTTGAAGGTATTCCGGCAGAGTTACCGGAGGCCAAGCCATTTGACAAAGAGATTAACCATGCGCCCAGGCGTAAGGATATACTGAGCGCAGAGGAAAAGGTGCTGGCGCTGAAAAATGCGCTGCGCTACTTCCCGGAGGCGCTTCATGCCCAGTTGGCCCCGGAATTTGCTCAGGAGCTCAAGGATTATGGCCGAATATATATGTACAGGTACAGGCCTTCCTATAAGATATACGCGCGCCCGATAGATGAGTACCCCGCCAAATCAAGGCAGGCCGCTGCCATCATGGCAATGATCCAGAACAATCTGGATGAGCGCGTTGCCCAGCATCCCCATGAGCTCATAATCTACGGCGGCAACGGCGCCATCTTCCAGAACTGGGCCCAGTACCGCCTCACAATGCAGTATCTGGCCACAATGACGGATGAACAGACGCTGGTGATGTATTCCGGCCACCCGCTGGGCCTTTTCCCCAGCCACAAGGACGCCCCGCGCGTGATTGTGACCAACGGCATGGTAATTCCCAATTACTCCAAGCCAGATGACTGGGAGCGTTTCAACGCCCTGGGCGTGAGCCAATACGGCCAGATGACCGCCGGCAGCTACATGTACATTGGCCCTCAGGGCATTGTGCACGGCACCACCATCACCGTGATGAACGCTGCAAGGAAGCAGGGCGGCAGCCCCGCCGGAAAGCTCTTTGTGACCGCGGGCCTTGGCGGAATGTCAGGCGCCCAGCCCAAGGCGGGAAACATTGCCGGAGTAGTGAGCGTAACGGCCGAAATCAACCCCAAGGCGGCCCAGAAGCGCTTTGACCAGGGCTGGGTGGATGAACTTCACACCAACCTGGATGAGCTTATCCCCCGCATCAGGCAGGCCGTGGCCGCCAAAAAGCCAGTTTCACTTGCATACGTTGGCAACGTAGTAGATCTCTGGGAAAGGCTGGCCGAAGAAGACCTCCACGTGGACCTTGGATCAGACCAGACCTCCCTCCACAATCCCTGGGCCGGCGGGTACTACCCCGTTGGGTACAGCCTTGATGAATCCAAGAAAATGATGGCCGAAGACCCTGCCCGCTTCAAGGAAGCCGTCCAGGCCTCCCTGCGCCGCCACGTAGCGGCCATCAACCGGCTGGCCGCCAAGGGAATGTATTTCTTCGACTACGGCAACGCCTTCCTCCTGGAAAGCTCCCGCGCCGGCGCAGACGTCCTGAAACCGGACGGCAGTTTCCGCTACCCTTCATACGTCCAGGATATCATGGGGCCGCTGTACTTCGACTACGGATTCGGCCCGTTCCGCTGGGTATGCATGAGCGAAAAGCCTGAAGACCTTGCAAAGTCCGACGAACTAGCAGTGAAGGTCCTCTCTGAAATTGCCCAGAACTCCCCTGAGGAGATAGCCGGCCAAATGCGTGACAACATCCACTGGATAAAGGAAGCTGGCCGCAACCACCTTGTGGTGGGCTCCCAGGCCAGGATTCTGTACGCCGACTGCGAAGGCCGCACAAAGATTGCCCTGGCATTCAATGAGGCTATTCGCAAGGGGGAAATATCGGCCCCCATTGTGCTGGGAAGGGATCACCATGACGTTTCCGGCACAGACTCCCCCTTCCGTGAAACCTCCAACATCTACGACGGCTCCCGCTTCACGGCCGATATGGCTGTCCAGAACGTCATTGGAGACGGTTTCCGCGGCGCTACCTGGGTATCCATCCACAACGGCGGCGGAGTAGGCTGGGGTGAAGTCATAAACGGCGGCTTCGGGATGGTGATAGACGGCTCAGAGGACTGCGCCCGCCACATCCGGGAAATGCTGTTCTGGGACGTAAACAACGGCATAGCCCGCCGCAGCTGGGCCCGCAACGCCCCCGCCCGTTTTGCCATAGAGCGTGAAATGGCCCGCACGCCGGAGCTCCGCGTCACCCTCCCCAATGAGGCCGATGAAAACCTGATAAAACAATTATTGAAAAAATGAGATACGCTCGCTTCGCTCGGTATGACAGTTTTTTGTCATTCCGACTGAGCGAAAGCGAAGGAGAGAATCTCAAATTATTATAGACATGCATTCAATTTCAAGTGCGCATCTCTCGCTGGAGAGAATCAAGGAAATACTGGATAACAAGGAGCAGCTTGTTCTGTCCGAAGAATCTGTAAAGGCCATAGTGAAGTGCCGTGAATACCTGGACCGCAAGATGGAGGACCTTGACAGGCCCATCTACGGCATCACAACGGGCTTCGGCTCCCTATACAACGTAACCATCCCCAAGGAGGACCTTAGCCAGCTGCAGCACAACCTTGTGATGTCCCACGCCTGCGGCACCGGAGAAACGGTAAGGCCTGAAATTGTGAAGC
Source organism: Bacteroidales bacterium (assembly GCA_017553255.1). Lineage (GTDB taxonomy): Bacteria > Bacteroidota > Bacteroidia > Bacteroidales > UBA932 > Cryptobacteroides. The sequence continues at coordinate 10,842 of JAFZML010000146.1, forward strand.
TGATGCTGTTCCTGAAGGTCCAGAACCTGTCCTACGGCCATTCAGGGGTGCAGCTTTGCACGGTGCAGCGCCTTGTAGACATGTTCAACAACGACATCCTGCCGGTGGTTTACCAGCAGGGCTCGCTGGGCGCCTCCGGAGACCTTGCTCCCCTGGCTCACCTGAGCCTGCCGCTTATCGGCCTTGGAGAAGTGCTTTACAAGGGAGAAGTCCGTCCGGCGGCCGATGTCTGGAAAGAAATGGGCTGGGAGCCCATCAAGCTGCAGTCCAAGGAAGGCCTGGCCCTTCTCAACGGTACGCAGTTCATGAGCGCCCACGCCATCTGGAGCATCCTCAAGAGCATGAGGCTGTCCCGTTGGGCCGATATAATCGGCGCCATTTCCCTTGATGCCTACGACGGCCGAATTGAGCCTTTCCTTCCGCTCACGCATCAGCTGAGGCCCCATACCGGCCAGATTCTCACCGGAGAAAAGTTCATGAAGGTTCTGGAGGGTAGCCAGCTTATTGGCAGGCCCAAACAGCACGTCCAGGACCCTTACAGCTTCCGCTGCATTCCGCAGGTGCACGGCGCCGTGAAAGACAATATCATGTACGTCAAGTCCGTGATAGAGAATGAGATAAATTCTGCCACGGATAACCCCAATATCTTCCCGGATGAGGATATGGTGATATCGGCCGGAAACTTCCACGGAGAGCCCATTGCCATCCCCATGGACTCCCTGGCCATAGCCATGAGTGAGCTTGCAAGCATCTCCGAGCGTCGCACTTTCCAGCTCATTGACGGCGTCCGAGGGCTACCCAAATACCTTGTGGCGGCACCCGGCCTCAACAGCGGCTTCATGATCCCGCAGTATACGGCGGCTTCCATTGTATCCCAGAACAAGGGCCTTTGCTGGCCCGCTTCCTGTGACTCCATCCCCTCTTCCCAGGGCCAGGAAGACCACGTTTCAATGGGTTCCAACAGCGCCACCAAGCTTGTGAGGATAGTGGACAACGTGGAAACTGTCCTTGGAATTGAGCTTATGAACGCAGTCCAGGCCCTGGAATTCCGTCGCCCGCTGCGCACTTCTCCATACCTTGAAGGAATAATTGCAGACTACCGCAAGGTTGTGCCGTTCATAGACACAGACACCTACATGCATCCCCTCATTGAAAAATCCGTCAAGTTCCTTAGGAATGAGTCTTATCTATAACATAGGCCTCCTGGTGGGCATCCAGCCGGAAGGCGTCCTCCGCGTGGAAGGCGCCGCCCAGGGCCGCACCGGTATCCTGGAGAACGCCTGGCTCCGCATTGAGGATGGCCGAATCGCAGACTATGGAACCGGTTTTTGTCATTCTGAGCGAAGCGAAGAATCTATCGACGCCCGCGGCGCCATGGTAATGCCAGGCTTCTGCGACAGCCACACCCACATAGTATACGCCGGAAGCCGTGACGGAGAGTTCCTTGACAAGATAAACGGCCTCAGCTATGAGGAAATAGCTTCCCGCGGCGGCGGTATCCTGAATTCGGCCAGCCTCCTTAACAAAACCCAAGAGGAAGATCTCTACGTCCAGTCAATGGTCCGCGTCAGGGAAATGATGGCTAAGGGCACCGTAGCCATGGAAATCAAAAGCGGCTACGGCCTAAATCCGGAGGCCGAAATGAAGATGCTCCGTGTAATCCGCCGCATTAAGGAAACCGTTCCCGCAGCGGTCAAGAGCACCTTCCTGGGGGCGCATGCAATCGGCCAGGGATATACCCATGAGGAATATGTCCAGGCGGTCATTGACATGATCCCTCAGGCGGCACAGTATGCAGATTTCATAGACGTTTTCTGCGACGAAGGCTTTTTCACCGTGGAAGAAACAGACCGCATCCTCACTGCAGCACAGCACCTTCTCACGCCAAAGATTCATGCCAATGAGCTTGCCGTAAGCGGCGGCGTTCAGGTAGGAGTGAAGCACAAGGCCCTTTCCGTAGACCACCTTGAGCGCACCACTGACGCAGAGATAGAAGCCCTCAAGGGCACCTGGACCATACCCACCATGCTTCCGGGCTCTTCCTTCTTCCTGGGCCTCCCCTACGGCCGTGCAAAAGACTACATCAAGGCGGGCCTTGGAGTTGCCCTTGCCAGTGATTACAACCCTGGCTCATCCCCGTCCGGAGACATGCGCTTTGTAATGGCCCAGGGCTGCATCAAGATGCGCCTAACGCCCATTGAAGCCTTCAACGCCGTAACCCTCAACAGCGCCTACGCAATGGGAGTGTCGGCCGAATACGGTTCCATCACCCGCGGCAAAAAAGCCGCACTCATCATCACTGAGCCCGGCTGGGATCTCACCAAAATTGCATACCAGTATCAGACACCTTTCATCAGCAAGGTAATAATGTAAAAAACAGCAAAAATGTTTGCTATTTTATAAAAAAGTAGTACCTTTGCAATCCCAAATCCTCTGGATGTAGCG
>JAFZML010000014.1 GCA_017553255.1 Bacteroidales bacterium
AGGCCGCGCTTGTCAAGTTCTCCGCGGGCCATTGAAAGCATGGATGCCGACTGAGCAATTGCCAGCACGGACATGAGAATCATCAGGGATGAGAGTAGAAATCTCTTCATAGCTATGGTTTTGATTTAAATATTCTATATTTAGCCTACAAATTTACTAAAATTAATTGAAACTTTAAAGTGTGCGGCAATTTGGTATAGAAAGTGTATATTTGCAGTGGAATTTGAAATTATGAAAAGAGTATTTTTGAGCCTTCTTGCGGCCCTTGTTTGCTGCAACGCATTTTCCCAGCAGGTACGTTTGAATTACCGCAGCGGCGGTTTTACCCACATATCCACGGATTATGAGGCCATTAAATTGGCCAATATCCCCTCAGAGGTAAGGGTTGAACTTGTGGGTCTTCCTGACGGTTCCTCCATGTACCTTCTCTACATCAACCTCATCCAGAAAGAGTCCGTGGTTACGCCAAAGGGCGTGAAAATGTCGGCCACCCTCCCCAGCGGTAAGTTCGTGAGGCTGGATCAGATTGGCCAGGATTCGGCCACAAAAAGGCGCAGGGAAGACGGCCTTTTTGTGAACCGCCTGAAGTACGCCGCAGAGCCCGGGGATATGGAAAAGATGGTTCTTGGCGTAAAATCCATAGACCTTGTAACCGGCTGGGATCCCGATGATTACGTGCAGGCTTCCTTTGCCTCTGATGAATTTGCAACGCTCCTGAAATCCCACTGTGAGGCCATTCTCAAGGCGTCGGAAAGCACCATTGAGCTTACCGCCTCCATCGGCAGCCGTACGGATAACGCAAACAGCATCCTCACAACCACAAATCCCATTGTCGCCCGCGGCTCGGCCATGGATTACAACGTGATTCTTTCACATCTCTATTACAAGAACACGGGTAATGAGGACCTTGACCTTGCGGTTGTTGTGGGGACATCGGCCAAACATCACATTTCCATAGACTCCCCCATCATTTTCACTCTCCGTGACGGCTCCTCTATAACCCTTCTCCAAACAAGGGAGGACGACAATTTCTTCTACGTTTACCCTACCCTTCAGGACCTTTATAAAATGGCCTACACCGGTGTCAGCGCCATATCAATACAGTGCGAGGACGGCACCCTTCAGGATACCATCCCCGCGTCTGGTGAAGATTTCTCTAACGCTGTGAACCAGCAGCTTCAGCTTCTGCTGTCACTGAGTTCCAGATAGATTCTTCGCTGCGCTCAGAATGACAAATTAGTCTGCGAAAGCGTAGTTGAAGCCCTGGATCTTATCCCAGTCTCCGCGTGTGAAATCAGGGATTTCCACGGGGGCGCAGCCGTTTTCAATGGAGATGCGTGACAGTTCTGTTACGCAGCACCATTCGGCAAGGTCATACACGTCCATATCCAGCGGCAGGCCGTTGTTGAGGCAGTATATGAGGCGGTAATCCATGATGAAATCCATGCCGCCGTGGCCGCCAACTTCCTTTGCCAGAGCCTCAAGCTCAGGGGTAAGGATGGGGTTGCGGTACTTGGCCATAAGAGCGTCAAGTTCCTCACCTTCATACACTTTCTCAAATTCAAGGTCTTCGTAGTCCACCTCACCTTCCACTGCTGTGCGCAGGCAAACCTGGCCAACGGGATACTTGGCGGCAAAGCCGTCTGTTCCCACAAGCTGGTACATGCGGTCATAGGGGCGTGGTGTCATTACGTCATGTTCAATGAGGATGCTCTTGCCCTTTGCGGTGCGGATCATGGTCAAGGTTTCATCACCGTTCTGGAAGTCCGTGCAGGGCTTACCGGTGCGCTTCTCAACCAGCTTGGGGCCGTTGAAAGGATCCGTATCCATTGCCACAAGGGTGGTGAGGCGGTCTCCGCGGTGGATATTGAGGGCCTGGGCGATGGGGCCGAATCCGTGGGTGGGATAGAGGTCTCCCCTGTGCTTCTGGTTGAACTCCAGGCGCCAGTTGTGCCAATATTTGTCCCAGTAGGGATCCAGGTTGTGGTGATAGGAGCCTTCCACGTGGATAATGTCTCCAAACACGCCCTGCTGGGCCATGGTGAGGGCCGTGAGCTCAAAGAAGTCATAGCAGCAGTTTTCAAGGATCATGCAGTGCTTGCGGGTACGCTCAGAGGTGTTTACAAGGTCCCAGCATGCCTGGAGGGTTTCTGCCGAAGGAACTTCCAGGGCAACATGCTTGCCGTGCTCCATGGCATAGAGTGCCACGGGAACGTGGTGGATCCAGTCTGTGCAGATGTACACAAGGTCCACGTCAGGGTCCTCGCAGAGCTGCTTGTAGGCTTCCTCATCTCCTGTATAAACCTTGGCGGTCATGCCGCGGCTTTCCAGTACCTTGAGGTTTTTCTCTGCCCTGTCAGGTTCTACGTCACAGATAGCTGCAACGTGGCTGCCGGGCACGTATGAGAGACGGTGCACGGCGCCTGAGCCGCGGTCTCCAAGGCCCACTACGCCGATTCCTACATCGGCAATGGGCTCTGCGGCAAACTGGAGCATGCTCTCCTGGCCCGCGGGACGGGGAGGAACCTTGGTTTTGATTACTTTGCTGTTCTGGCAGCAGGATGCAAGAACTACTGCGGCTGCTGCAACAATGGCTACTCTAAAAAGTTTCATATCTTTTCAATAAATGCTTTCATCTGGGGAACCTTTGCCATGGCGGCGTGGAACAGGGCAACCTGGTTGCGGGTGCGCACAAGGTTGTGCTCCGGATATTTGATCTTGTAGTAGGTGTCTCCGTTAATGTAATCGGCAAAGAAACGGACCGCCTGCATATAAGGGAAGAGGCAGGCCGAATATGGGAGATTCTCCTTCTCTACGGGGGTGAGGAACACCTTTGCGCTTTCAAGGTAGCCTTTTGCGAAGGCCTCGAAGATATCCATCCTGAAGTCTACTTTCTCCACCTCAGGGCTGTCCTCTGCTACCGTATTGGCGGCGGTGCGGAGGAAGTCTCCGAAGTCACTGAACACAAAGCTGGGCATAAGGGTATCAAGGTCTATGACGCAGAGGATGTTGCCGTTTGCGTCAAAGAGCATGTTGTTCACCTTAGTGTCACAGTGGCAAATGCGCTTAGGGAGCTTGCCTTCACGGTAAAGGCGCTCTGCCTTGCACATTTCCTCCTCATAAGGAAGAAGATCTGCAAGGATTGCCTGCACCTCAGGTTCTGCCATCCTTCCGGCTTTGTCTGCCTTCACAGCCTCGTGGAGCTGGCGGGCGCGGAGTTCCATGTTGTGGAAATCCGGGATGGTTTCACCAAGGGTATCCGGGATATCGGAGAGCATTGCCTCAAAAGCGCCGAATGCCTTTCCTGCATAATATGAGTACTCCGGATTTACGGTTTCAAAGGTGAAGGCATTCTTGATGAATATGGATACCCTCCAGTACTCCTTGCCGTCTGTCCAGTAGGTTTTTCCGGTTTCCTTGCAGGGGATGAAGGTGAGTGACATCTGGCCTTTGCGGCGGATGTGGGCCGTGGCGCAGTCTATATTGTGCTGAAGCAGCTCAACGTCCTGGAAGATGGCGTTGTTTATTTTCTGAAGAACGTAATCATCCGGGCCGTCTGTCTTGACCAGCAGAGTATCATTGATAAGGCCGTTTCCAAGGGGCTTGATTTCCTTTACAGAGCCCTTAATGTCAAATAGTTTTACAATTTCCAGTGGTTCCATTTTGAGTGGTAGTGTTATCTATGCAAATTTAATGAATTTTTGCATACGAAACACACCCCGTTCCGAAAAACGTTTCAATGTGTTTCGGGATGGGCGGCCCGTCCGTTATGCCCGGTGTTTCTCCCGTCATACCCTGTATCTTTTCCCGTTTGACCACAAACATTTCTCCCCTTGTGGTGGAGCTTAATGCGCTGATTATCAGCGCGTTACACGATCTTCTGGTAGAACTTTTTCTACCAGAAACTTCTATAAACACCTGTGAATCAAGCAGTTGAGCTCCACCAAAGGGGGAGAAGTTTCCCTGCCACGGGCCAATCAACAAGGAAAAGCAAGACCTCAACCGAGATCTTGCTTTTCCTTGTGATTCCGACGCGATTCGAACGCGTGACCCACAGCTTAGAAGGCTGTTGCTCTATCCAGCTGAGCTACGGAACCATCCTCAATGGGACTGCAAAGTTAGTTATTTTTCCGCTAATTGCAACTGCTACTGAACAAAGCTGGCGAAGTATCCGGCAAAGAACACGTTTGTGATAAGGTAGCCGATGATTGTAGAAACAATCACGCAAATGAGCCCCGGCATCATGAAGCTGTGGTTCAGAAGGTATTTGCCGATAACAGTGGTGCCGCTGCGGTCAAAGTTCACAGTAGCGATGTCTGACGGATAATTGGGGATGAAGAAGTAACCGTAAACGCTGGGAAGTACGCCAAGGAGAACAGGACCGGCTATGCCCAGTTCATACGCCAGGGGCAGCATGGCCACAACCACGGCCCCCTGGGAGTTGATGAGCACGGACACCAGGAAGAACACAAAGGCAATGCTCCAGGGGTAGTTTGTGACAAGGCCTGTGAGCATTTCCTTCATCTGGTCCATGTAGTTGCCGAAGTAGGTATCGGCCAGCCAGGCGATGCCGTAGATTGCCACCACTGCAACCATTCCAGACTGCCACACGGCGCCTCCAACGGCCTTCTTGGGCTGGGCCTTGCAGAAGATGATATTGGCGGCGGCGGCCGTGAGCATTATTATCTGGATGCAGATGTTCATCTTGGGAAGGTTGATGGTTTTGGCAAGGGATACGCCGTCTATCTTGATCATCTGGCAGAATGCAAAACCAACTATAATAAGGAGAGCGCCCAGGAACACAAACACGGAGGCCTTTGCCTCACGGGTGATTTCCTTGTCAAGGGTGGTGGCGGAGTGGCCGTACATATACTGGTACAGCTCAGGATCTGCCTTACGGGCAAGGAAGTCAGGGTCCTTGTCAAGGTCCTTACCCCTCTTGTAGGATGCCGCAGCGGCGCACATGAGGCCGCAGACGCAGGCGGGGATGGTTACCATGAGGACCTGGGGAATGCTAACCATGTAACCGTTGGCATTTGAAATTGTAACAAATGCCACCACGGCGGCAGCAATGGGAGAGCAGGTAATGCCCACCTGGGATGCCACGGAAGCAACGCCGCAGGGGCGCTCCGGGCGGATGTTCTTCTTGAGAGCTATGTCACAGATTATGGGCATAATGGTGTAAACCACGTGACCGGTACCCACCAGAACGGTAAGGAAGAAGGTTACAAGGGGACCCAGGAAAGTAATGTGCTGGGGGTTCTTCCGGAGCATTTTCTCTGCAATCTGGATCATCCAGTCCATACCGCCGGATGCCTGCAGGGTGCCGGCGCAGGTTACGGCTGCAATTATGATATAGATGACGTCCGTGGGAGGCGTTCCGGGCTTGAGGCCAAAGCCGAATACCAGAATGGCAAGGCCGATACCGGAAATGGCGCCAAGGGCCAGTGACCCGTAACGGGAGCCCACGTACAGTGCTGCAAGAACAATGAGCAGCTCAATGATCATAGTGAAAGTCATAGCGTGTCTGTGGTTTAGACTGCTAATATACAAAAAAACCGGGTAAAAACCGGCAAAGGTGGGCATTACTTGCTATTGTGATTAATTTTTCGGAAATTCGCATTATGGATTCTGTATTACGTCTTGCCCGTAAGCCCTTGGAGAATGTCCGCGTGGGGTTTATCGGCCTTGGGATGAGAGGTCCCGCCGCCGTGGAGCGTTTCACTTATCTGGAACATGCCACGGTAGTTGCTCTCTGTGACCTTTATCCGGGGCCAGTGGCCGATGCCCAGAAGATTCTCCGGGACCGCGGCTGCAAGCCGGCTAGAGAATTCACCGGGCCGGACGGATGGAAGCGCCTCTCAGAGCTCCCGGACCTTGACCTTGTATACGTCGCGGCTCCCTGGCAGCTTCATGCCGCAATGGGCGTGTATGCAATGGAATGCGGCAAGAACGTAGCCCTGGAGGTCCCGGCGGCCACCACCGTGGAGGAATGCTGGGCGCTTGTGGATACCGCAGAGCGTACCCAGATGCACTGCATGATGCTGGAAAACAGCTGCTATGACTCCTTTGAGATGGCCTGCCTCAGAATGGCGCAGGAGGGCGTTTTCGGGGATATAGTCCACGTTGAGGGCGGCTATTGCCATAATTTATCGGCATACTGGGACAAGTACCGGGACGACTGGAGCATGCGCTTCAGCGCCCTTCACCACGGGGACGTGTATCCCACCCACGGAATCGGCCCTCTGTGCCAGCTCCTTGGAATCCACCGGGGAGACAAACTCTCCTACCTTGTTTCCATGGATTCCGCTGCGCTTGCCGGGCAGGCTTTGGCAGATTCCCGCTACGGCGCCGGGGCGGTTCCCTTTGAAAACGGAGACATCACCTCCACCCTTATCCGCACCGCCCGTGGCAGGAGCATCCTGCTTCAGCACTCCGTAATGACTCCGCAGCCTTACAGTCGCCTGTATCGCATTTACGGAACGCGCGGGTTCGCCAACAAATACCCCGTCCCGGGCTTTGTCTTTGATGAGGGTAAGGAGTATATGCCCGCGCAGGAAGCATCGGCCCTTCTGGAAAAATACAAGCACCCCGTACGCGCCGCCCTGGAAGACCGCGCACGTGAGATTGGCGGCCATGACGGCATAGATTTTATCATGGATTATCGCCTTGTAGAATGCCTACACAAGGGTCTTCCGCTGGATATGGACGTTTATGACGCCGCAGAATGGAGCTCAATTGTGGAGCTCTCTGAAAAGTCCATCCTTGGCGGCTCCGTTCCCGTTCCAGTCCCTGATTTCACCCGCGGCCGGTAACTTCTCCCTTGCCGGTTGCTTCTCCCCTTCGGGTTTGCTTCTCCCCTTCGGGTTTACTTCTCCCCTTGCCGGTTACTTCTCCCCTTCGGGTGGAGCTTAACCGCCTTATTATCAGCAACTTACAGAAGTGTCTGGTAGAAAAAGTTCTACCAGACACCTTCGTAATCCCCTCACAATCAACCACTTAGCCTCCACCCAAAAATCATTGTTGCAGCGCCTTCGGCGGAGGCTCCAATCCGTGGGACACGCCTCCCGGCGTGCCACGGACGTTTACTGTTTGGTTACCTATGCCCGGAACATTGTGGTTTAATCAGACTCATCTCCCACTCCATCCATATAAGGCCGGCATATATTGTTCAAGGTCTTCTGCCGGGGCTGTCGCCCAAGCCCGGAATAGATCCTTCGCTACGCTCAGGATGACGATGCGGCCGTGTTTGCACGTAAAACGCGTATAAGGCCGATTTTAGTGCCGACACGGCAAGGAAATCGGCCATTTTCGTGAAAATCGCTGCCGTGTTGGCAGCAAAAACCCCATTACAGGCAATCTGAGTGCAAACACGGCAACAGGTTATCTGGAGCCAAGGTACAGTAGCACCATGCTGGCAAGGAGCAGGACAAGGTCCAGGGCTTTGGAGCGGATGTTTTTCTCTTTGAGGATGAAGGCGCCTATGCCGAAGCTAACCAGCACGCTGCCACGGCGTATCATGGACACCACGGCTATGAGGGCATCTGGGCTGGAGAGAGCCTGCATGTAGAGGTAATCGGCACTGCAGAGGAAGATGCTGATGAGCGGGATGGACCAGCGCCAGCGGAAGGGGGTGGTGGTATGCCTTACGGGGAGCCACAGGAGCAACGTGACAACGGCCATCATACCGGCCTGATACAGGGTATACCACGCCAGGACCTGGCTGCGGTCAAGGCCAAGGCGGTCCGGAGACATCAGGAATTTGTCGTACAGCCCGCTTGCCGCGCCAAGGAGCACCGCCAGGATGAGGCACACAATCCACTTGTTGCCGGCGCGGATACCTTCTTTTCGGCCACTGAGGCGCATGAGGAAATACGCCAGCATGGCAAGAAGGACGCCTCCCCATTGCAGGGCGTTGAGGTGCTCGTTGAAGATGAAGATGGCACCCAGCAGCACCAGCACCGGGCGGGTAGCGTTGATGGGCCCTACCAGCGTGAGGGGCAGGTTTTTCATTGCAAAGTACCCAGCCATCCAGGAGGAGAGCACCAGCGCGCTCTTGAGGAGGATGTACTTCTGCACGTCCCAGCCTCCCCAGCCGGTTGTGAAAAGGAACGGGGAGAATATTGCGGCGCCTATCACCGTGTTGATAAGCAGCACGGGAATCACCGCATTGTCCTTCAGGGAGATCTTCTTGAAGGAGTCATAGCCGCCCAGAAGGGCCGCAGAGCAGAATGCCAGTAACCACCAGGTCATATTTAGCTGCAAATATACAACTTTTCACGCCAAGCCAAACCACGAGGCCCCTTGCGCTCCTACATTTCTCCCCTGGCGGTGGAGCCCAACTGTTTGATTCACAGGAGATTACAAAGATGTCTGGTAGAAAAAGTTCTACCAGACAATTCTGTAAGTAATTGACTGTAAGCACTTTAAGCTCCACCACAAGGGGAGAACTATAAAGGGTACAGGGCTATCTAAGGAAGTTATTTCACCATACCGCTGAAGCCCATGAAGGCAAGGGCCAGGATGCCGACGGAGATGATGGCGATGGGCACGCCCTTGAAGGCTTTGGGCACGTTCATGAGGGCAAGGTGCTCACGGATGCCGGCGAAAATCACCATCGCAAGGCCGTAACCAAGGGAAGTGGCAAAGGCGTAAACCAGTGCCTGGCCAAGGTTAAGCATACCGCCGGGAACAAACGCAAACTCCTTGGTAACCACGTTGATAGCCACACCCAGAACGGCGCAGTTGGTGGTGATAAGGGGCAGGAAAATACCCAGGGCCTGATACAGTGACGGTGACACTTTCTTGAGCACAATCTCCACCATCTGGACCAGGGCGGCAATCACAAGGATGAACGCAATGGTCTGGAGGAAAGTTATGCCGAAAGGAACCAGCAGGTACTTATTAATAAGATAGGTAACCAGCGTTGCCAGGGTAATCACAAAGCACACTGCCATGGACATGCCGGTGGCGGTGGAAAGTTTGTTGGAGACCCCCAGGAACGGGCAAATACCCAGGAACTGGGCCAGGACGATATTGTTGACGAAAATCGCCGAGATAATAATCAGAAAGTATTCCATAGCCTATTTCTTGAGATATTTGTTGAACAGTACCATAAGATAGCCAAGGCACAGGAACGCGCCGGGAGCCATCACAAATGCCAGCATGCCGTCATGGCCGCCGATGAAATTCCACCCGAAGGCGCTACCGGAGCCAAGGATTTCCCTCACAAGGCCGAGGATAGTAAGCGAGCACGTAAAACCAAGGCCCACTCCAATTCCGTCCAGGGCGCTCTCCCCTACGCCGTGCTTGTTGGCAAAGGCTTCGGCACGGCCTAGGACGATGCAGTTCACCACAATAAGCGGTATGAACAGGCCCAGGGTCTCATACATGGCCGGGGTATAGGCCTGCATAAGAAGCTGAAGCAGAGTCACAAACGTGGCAATCACAACAATGTACACGGGGATGTGAACTTTGTCCGGAACCACGGGCGCAATGAGTGAAATCACAATGTTTGAAAGCACCAGCACAAAGAGCGTTGCAAGGCCCATTGAGAGGCCGTTTATGGCCGATGTTGTTGTGGCCAGCGTGGGGCACATACCCAGCAGGAGCACAAACGTGGGGTTGTTCTTAACGAACCCGTCCGTAAGAAGTTTGATTTTACTCATTGTCATTGTCCTCCTTTACTTCATTAGTAGATTCTTCGCTATCGCTCAGAATGACAGTGCTGTCATCCTGAGGAGCCGCAGGCGACGAAGGATCTAATGTTGAGAACACATTCAACGCATTCTCCACCGCCAGGGTATATGCCCTGGAGGTGATTGTAGAGGCGGTGATGGCGTCTACGTCTCCGCCGTCCTTCTTCACAGAGATCTTTTTCACGGAAGGGTCAAAGCCACGCCACTGGTCAATGAACTTTGCATCAGTGGAGCACTTGGCGCCAAGGCCGGGAGTCTCTGAGTGAGACAAGACGGAAGTGTTGTACACCACGCCGTCCGCGGTAACGCCCACCATAAGGGAGAGAGGCCCGCCGAAACCAACCACAGAGGACTCAATGGCATAGCCCACAACGGCTTCACCGTCCTTAGCTGTGTAATAGTTAGCATCATCATTATACTCCAGCGTCTCAAAATGAGGGAGCACCTGGGCCACGGCCTGCTGCGTTTTGGCAGCAGCGGCAGCCTCGATGGGAGCCTTTGTGATTACGTATGCGCCGCCAAGGACCGCGCTGCAAAGCAGGCACACCAGCCCAAGGACCAGCACCATATTGGTAAGATTGGATTTTGCCGCCATACGCTATTTCCTCCCGAATTTTTTCTGATGGAACCACATATTGAGCAGCGGCACCACAGAGTTCATGATAAGGATTGCAAATGAAACGCCTTCAGGATATGAGCCGAAGTAACGGATCATCATGGTAAGGAAGCCTATTCCCACGCCGAAGATTACTCCGCCCCAAAGGGTCATAGGCGAAGTAACATAGTCCGTGGCCATGAAGCATGCGCCAAGGACAAGACCGCCGGTGAGGAGGTTGAAGAGGGGATCCGTGAAGCGGGTGGGATCCGCTGCCCAGAAGGCCAGGGACACCAGAGCCACGGTTGCAAAGATGCTGAGGGTGATCCAGGGCTTAATCACCTTGCGGCAGCAGAGGTACACAAAACCGGCCAGAAGGGCCAGAGCGCAGGCCTCACCTGCACTGCCGCCAAGATTTGCAAAAAGGAGGTCCTTATAATTGAAGGCCGATGTAAGCTCCTGCACGGAAGCCCCCTGCATAAGGCCTTCCTGGATGGCGCCAAGGGGCGTAGGGCCTGAAACGGCATCTACAACGCCCTGCGGAGCACCCCAGGTGGTCATGTAGGTAGGGAAGGAAACCAGAAGGAAAACTCGGCCCACAAGGGCGGGATTCCATATATTCTGGCCGATTCCGCCGAAGGTCATCTTAGCCACTCCGATTGCAACTACGGCGCCAATCATCACAACCCACCAGGGCGTGGTGTAGGGCAGGTTCAGGGCCAGAAGGATACCGGTAATGACTGCCGAAAGATCCCCTATTGTGGAGGGTTTCCGGAGCATGTACTTTGTGATGGCCCATTCAAGAAGCACGCAGGAAGCGACGCTCACCGCCATCACAAGGATTTCTCTCCAGCCGTAGAAAACGAAGGAGCATATTACCGCGGGAATAAGCGCGATAATCACGTCACGCATGAGGCTCTTTGTAGATACCGGAGCGTGAATATGGGGATTTGGAGATACTAATAACTTGTCCATAGTCATCACTTTTTAGCAGCTTCTGCGGCGGCTTTGGCAGCGGCGGCGCGGGCGCGGATGGCACCCATGGCCAGGCCCTTGCCCATACGTACCCAGTCCAGCAGAGGAATGTTGGCGGGGCAGGAATACAGGCAGCAGCCGCACTCAATGCAGTCGTGGGCGGCATTTGCCTCCAGCGCCTCTACATCCGCGTTACGGGAAAGCTTCTGGAGAAGGAAAGGTTCAAGACCCATGGGGCAGGCATCGGCACAACGGCCGCAGCGGATGCACTCAGATTCCACGCCACGGCGTGTCTGGGCCTCTGTAAGAAGCAGGAGAGCACCGGTTCCCTTTACGGTTGCGGCGTCAAGGTTTGCAACTGCGCGTCCCATCATAGGGCCGCCGCTGATAACCTTCACAGCATCTGAAGGGATGCCTCCAAGGTAATCCAGGATATAGCGGAGAGGGGTTCCAACACGCACCATGAGGTTTGCCTGGTTGGGGAAGCACTCGCCCGTCACGGTTACTGAATTGTCCACAATGGGCTTATTCTTCTGGACGGCGTCATACACAGCCAGGGCTGTTGCAACGTTCTGGACCACAGCGCCAACGCTTATGGGAAGTGCGCCAGAGCCTACCTGACGATGCATCACAGCGTCTATGAGCTGCTTTTCACCGCCCTGCGGGTAACGCATCTTCATCACCATAACCTCAATGCCCTCATAGCCAAGTTTGCCGATAACCTCACGGATATGTGCAATTGCCTTCGGCTTGTTCTCCTCAATGGCAATGGTGCAGGGAACGTTCCCCATTACCTGAGAGAGGATAGCGGCTCCAATAACCACCTGCTCTCCCTTTTCCAGGAGGGTGCGGAAGTCTGAGGTGAGGTAAGGCTCACATTCACAGCCGTTTATGATAACCCTCTCACACTTTGAGCCGGGAGGCGGGGAAAGCTTCACGTGAGTGGGGAAAGTTGCGCCGCCAAGGCCAACTACGCCGCCCTGACGGATTTTCTCCACAATGGCCTTGTTATCGGAGGGAATCTCTGTGACAAGGGTGTCGGAGGTGTCAATTCCTTCGGCCCACTCATCACCCTCAACGGCAATTTCAATGTGCGTTACGGGGCGTCCGGCAAGGTCCGGCCTGGGGCCGATGGATTTTACCGTACCGGAGACGGAGGAATGGATGAAGGCGCTCACAAAGCCGCCGGGCTCTGCAATCACCTGGCCCACCTTCACTTTGTCTCCTACGGCCACGCAGGGCACAGAGGGCGCGCCAATGTGCTGGGCCACGGAAATGTACACAGTGGGAGCAAGGGGCAGGGGGCATATGGGGCAGCCCCTGGAAATCTTGCTGTCGTGCGGATGTACTCCGCCAATGGAGAATGTATTCTTACTCATTTGCCGCCTCCTTTGCTTTTTGTTGACGGGCTTTAATCCGTTCCTTGATGGCGTCCTTGTCAAGAGCCTTGGGGAAGTTCACGCCGTGGATGGCGCCGGTGGGGCACATGGCCTCACATTCCCGGCAAAGCTTGCACTTTGAAGCATCTATGTACGCTATGTTGCCTTCCACCACAATGGCATCGTGGGTGCAGGTTTTGGCGCAAATGCCGCAACCAATGCAGGCCGATGCACATGCCTTCTTGGCAACGGGACCCTTGTCACGGTTAAGGCAGCTCACGTATACACGCATGCCGCGGGGACCGGCGGGCCGAAGCTCAATCACGGCCTTGGGGCAGGCCTTTACGCAAGCGCCGCAAGCGGTGCACTTAGACTGGTCCACTACCGGAAGACCGGTTTCAGGGTCCATTGAGAGGGCTCCAAACTGGCAGGCCTTGACGCAGTCTCCGCAGCCGAGGCAACCAAAGGAGCATCCGGTGTCTCCGGCATACAGCTGGGCCTTGACGGCGCAGGACTCCGTTCCGCCCCACTCGTTAACCTTGGGACGCACGGCGCAGGAGCCGTTACAGCGAACCACGGCAACCATGGGGGCCTTTGCCTTGACCTCAATGCCAAGGATGGCGGCCACCTTTGCCATGGTGTCATTGCCGCCCACCGGACAGTAGTTGTTGTCCAGGTTGGAGGCCTTCACGGCAGCCTCGGCAAAAGCCCGGCAACCCGCAAAGCCGCAACCGCCGCAATTGGCGCCCGGCATGGCCTTCTCAACTTCGTCGATGCGGGGGTCTTCCTCCACCTTGAACTTCTGCGCCACCAGGTACAGCACCAGGGCTAGCAGAAGGCCGAGGACGGTAATCACCGCAATCGTCCAAATGATGATGTTTGACATAGATATATGGTTTTACAATTACTTTCAATGTATAGATTCTTCGCTTCGCTCAGAATGACAATTCTCTTCCGGCTTTGTAAAAATTGTCATCCTGAGGGGCTTTGCCCCGAAGGATCTATTTTTTTATACAGTTGTCATCCTGAGGGGCTTTGCCCCGAAGGATCTATTTTTTTAATATAAATACATATTCATTCTGTAGCTTGCCCCTGAATAGCCAGAGGACAAGGTAGTACACCCCAACGGCGGTAATGCCGGAAAGGCCGGAAACCACCTCCCCCGCCCCAAGGGTCATGAGCCCAAGGATTACTGCAAGGAGGATGAGGAGGGGTATGAGGTATGCAAGGTAAACGGCCTTGAAGCCCATTGAGGCCTTGAGAAGAACCTCAACTTCATCTCCAACGGCGTGCTTGGAATAAGGGTCTGTGGGGAGCTCCACCACTTTATCGGCAACGTCACCCATACTGCAAAGCCCTGCTGCATGGCACTCGCTGCAGGCTCCGTGCTGCGTAAAGGCAACGGTGGTCACCTGCGGTGTTATCTTGACTATCTTTCCTTTATGGGATATGCTTTCACTCATTTTACCCTGGCTTCAAAAGGATACTTCAGATTTTCAAGCTGCTTCACCCAGCCCTGCACGGAACCTATCCTGAGCGGGGCCATAAAGCCCACTGGAACATGGTTGGAGTCATCTGAGAACCACATGGTCATCTCCGTTTCCCCGTCAAACATTGCTCCGGACACCACGCTGCAGCTGAACCTTAGGGCATTCACCTTTCCTATGCGCCTTACCTTCACGGCTTCCTTGCCACGATAGGTGAGAACAATGTCAAAGACGGTGTCGTCTATTGCAAAGCTCAGGGGAATCTTCTGGCCAGGTGTGAGCGCGTCAAAATCCATGGTCCTCACAAGATAGATCATGGACGATATGTCACACACGGTGTCCCCTATGGGGATGTCCATCAGCTGCTGTCCCCTGCCGCCAAAGTTGATATCGGCATGGATTACCTTGCTGTTCCAGTCGTAGATGTAATTGTTCAGGGCGCGGTATTCCCCCTGCTTTGTGTTGCGGAGGTGCTTCAGGGGGCGAACTGCATTCTGGGGAAACCAGGTTTCAAAGCGCTCATGCATGTCATAGAAGACGCTGAAAAAAGGAGCGCTGTCGGCAATCAGTGATGCCTTGTAAACGTCTTTTCCGTTAAGGGTGCTTTCTGCAAGCATAAGGTCTCCGGTTGCAACCTCCGTATTCACTGCGCCCCATTTGAAATAGAGCCCCATACGGATTAGCTCCCCTGCCTTGAAGGGAAGTTCCTCACCCTTGTTGAACATGCCCTGAGCCTGTGCCAGGACAGCAACAAGCAAGGTGCATAATATGACGGCAAGCCTTTTCATCAAAACTCCTGCGAAGAGTCGAAATCCTGATATCCGCCGGGGGCGGGTTCATTGGCGGCACTGGCTACAGGGCCTCTCTGGGCATATATATCCAGGCTTTGGTCTGCCTCAACAAACTTCACCTGGCCGGCCTTGTACTTCATCTCAATGTCACAGACCTCTCCGTTACGGTGCTTTGCTATCACAATGTATGCCTTTTCCTTATCTTCAGGATTTTCGCTCATTCCCACGAAGTCTGGCCTGTGGATGAAGATTACCATATCTGCATCCTGCTCAATGGAACCGGATTCACGGAGGTCACTGAGCTGGGGCTTACCCATGCCGCCGGTACGCTGAACAGCGTTACGGGACAGCTGTGAAAGGGCTATGATGGGGATATTGAGTTCCTTTGCCGTGGCCTTGAGGGTACGGGAAATGGCCGCAACCTCCTGCTCACGCAGGCCGCGAAGCTCCACGGGACCCTGCATAAGCTGGAGATAGTCCACGACAATAAGGCGCACGCCCTTCTGCTTCACAAGGCGCTTTGCCTTGGTGCGGAACTCCATGATGGGAATGCCGGGGGTATCGTCTATGTAGAGCGGAGCCTTTGCAAGGCGCTTGAGGGTGTCTTCCAGCTGGATCCACTCATAGCTTTCCAGCTTTACGCCACCCTTGATCTTTTCTCCGGAAAGGCCGGATTCTGTGGTGATGAGACGCTTTCCAAGCTGGTCTGCGCTCATTTCCAGGGAGAACACGGCAACCGGCATATTGGCATCCACGGCCGCATTGCGGGCAATGTTAAGCGCAAATGCGGTTTTACCAACGGACGGACGGGCGGCCAGGATAATGAGGTCACTCTTTTGCCAGCCCTGGGTTACGCGGTCTATGGAAGGATAACCTGACGGAACGCCGGAAGGACCGGTAAGGCCCTGAAGCTCCTGGAGATTGTCCAGCACGGAATTGATAATGGAACCAATGTCCTGGACATCCCTCTTGACGTTGTTCTGGATGGCTGCAAAGACCTTTGTCTGGGCGTTGTCAATCAGGTCGTCCACATTGGTGGATTCATCAAAAGACTGCTTCAGGATATCATAGGAGGCCGATATAAGGTCCCTCTGGATGGTCTTCTGCTTGAGTATTTTGATGTAATACTCTATGTGGGCCGCGGCGCCAATGTTCTGGGACAGACGCGCAAGCTCCACGGGACCGCCAATCTCCTCAAGATCCCCGCGGGAGCGGAGTTTTTCACTTACTGTGACTATGTCTATGCTGACGTGCTCATTGACGAGCGCGCTCATAGCCTCAAATATCTTGCGGTGACGGGGGTCATAGAAACAGCCTGCGCTGAGCTCTTCCATTGACTCGTCAATGGTTGCCGGTTCCACCAGCATAGCGCCCAGCACGGCTTCCTCAACGTCAAGCGCCTGAGGGGGTTTGTTCCCCATCAGGGCTTCAAGGCTTTGCTGTTCCTGAGGTTTTCTAGGCATCAAATTCAGGGTTGATGATAATGCGGCCGCAGTGTTCGCAGATGATGAGCTTCTTGTTGGAAGCAATTTCTACGCGGCGCTGGGGGGTGATGGTGTTGAAGCAGCCTCCGCAGGAGTCTCCGTTGTAGATACCAACCACTGCAAGGTGATTGTGGACACTGGCGCGGATACGCTCATAGGCGCTCATGGTACGGGCGTCAATCTTGGCGGCGCACTCTTCCCTGCGCTGACGCAGAACGGCCTCTTCCTTGGCGGTTTCCTCTACAATGTTCTCAAGTTCTGCCTTCTTGGCGGCAAGGTCCTCTTCACGGATGGAGAGGCGGTCCTTGATGTCGTCTAGCTCTGCCTTCTTCTCACCAATCTCATAGCGGGTGTCGTTGATGGTTTTCTCATCAATCTGACGGAGAAGGTCCTGATTCTCGATTTCCTTGTTCAGGGAATCATACTCACGGGAGTTGGTGATGGTCTCCAGCTGGTGCTGATATTTCTGGATGGTGCCCTCGTGCTCTGCGATGGAAAGCTTTGCATCGGCAATATTGCGGTTGAGCTGGTCCACCACGGCCGATATTGAAGCGCTGCGCTCCTTGAGGGTTGCAATCTCATTTTCCAGGGCCTCTACCTCTGCGGGGAGGGCGCCACGGAGCTGGATGATCTTGTCAATTTCAGAGTCTGCGGCCTGAAGCTGATAGAGGGTTTTGAGTTTTTCCTCTACGCTCATTTCAGAGTCTGCGAAAGACTTCTGAAGCGATACGAAGGTTTCCCTGTTGTCAATGGGAGCCTGGGCTTTGGCTGCCGCTGTAGTTTTTTTGGTTGCCATATTATGTATTTAAATCAAATTTTTTCCGTTTGAGATTCTCTCGGCCTTCGGCCTCGGAATGACAAAAAACCGTCATGCCACGAGTGACAAAAACTGTCATACCGAGCGAAGCGAGTGTATCTCACTACATCACAAAATAGTGGACGGGATTGCTCCTGTCCAGAGTGCCGGATGAATAGCTTGCAAAGTTAGGAAATTTTTTCCGTATTTGCGTAAGCAAAATGTCCACAATGTCAACTTCGCTCTCAAAATGGCCGATATCCATCACCATAAAGCCGTCCCTCACAAAGAAATTGTGATAGGAGATGTCCGCGGTGATATAAAGTTGAGCACCCGCTTCCCTTGCGGCATCCGCATCAGAGCCGCCGCTTCCGCCAAGGACAGCCACGCGGCAAATGGGCCCGTCAATGGGCTTGGAGCTTCTTATGACAGACAGGCCGAAAGCCTTCCCCACATATTCCAGCGCCTCTTTTCCGGAAAGTGGACGGGGAAGAGTCCCTATGCAGCCAAGGCCGTTGCCATCGGCATCCTTTTCAAGGATTTCAATGTCCTTCAGGCCAAGTTTCAAGGCCATGGCCCAGCTAACGCCTTCCGGGACTTTATCGGCCGAAGTATGGGCGGCATAAACAGCCACGCCACTGCGGATTGCAGCCATTACGGTGGCTCCCACAGGGTCCTCTGGGCCAATTTGCTTGAGCCCGTGGAAAATGAGCGGGTGATGCGTCACAACCATGTTGCAGCCCTTTTCCACGGCTTCCTCTATGAGCTCCCGGGTGCAGTCAAAGCCCACCAGGACACCCTTCACTTCATCCTCAGGGCTCCCTATGAGAAGCCCGCTGTTGTCCCAGCTTTCCTGAACACCGCGCGGCGCAAAAGCCTCTATTGCGGCAACAACATCCTTTACTTGCATAACACTTCCCTCACTGCCACAAGCTGTTCACGGATGGATTTAAGGCTGTCAAGGGCCTTCACGCGGCGGTCTACGCTGCGGTGGTCCTCCTTCATCTTCTGCATTGCGCCTTCCAGGGTGAGCCCCTGATTTTTCACCATGAACTGGATTTGCTTCAGGGTATCAATGTCTTCCGGGTGGAAAAGGCGGTTCCCCTTGGCGTTACGCTGGGGTTTTACGTACTTTTCAAAGTAGTTGCTCCAGTACCGCACGGCCGACGGTGCTTCCCCCAGCATCTGGGAGACCTCACCAATTGTGTATAACATTTTTGCCATAGTCTTACAAAGATAATAAAAAAACTGGAGCTTAGCGCTCCAGTGTAAGACTCAGTTTAATATCTTCGGCCGAAGAGGCGGCGTGGAACCGGTAAGTCCCGGAGGCGACCGCCCATCCGTCGTCTGTCCATTGGGCCAGAGGATCTATGCTGGGCCTCCGTAGAGGAATCTTAACCTCAACGCTTTCTCCAGGCTGCAAGACAGGGGTCTTTGCAAAGGCGCAGAGCTCACGCACGGGACGGTCCTGGCTAAGGGCCGGTTTCTCCACGTAAATCTGAACCACTTCACGGCCGGGGACAGCGCCGCTGTTACGCACGGTAACGCTCAGGGTATCAGCTCCTTCCGCATGGAAATCGGCATACTCGAAGCTGGTATAGCTAAGGCCGAATCCAAAAGGATAGAGGGTGCGTACGCCTGCAGTGGTGAAGTAACGGTAGCCAACCATCAGGTCCTCCTGATAGCGAACCACGTTGATTTCTCCTTCTGATACGCCAAAGTTCTTTGAGGAAGGGATGTCTTCATACTTGACCGCCAGAGATACAGGCAGTTTTCCGCTGGGGTTCACAGCGCCGGAAAGGATGTCCGTGATGGCGTGACCTGCTTCCTGACCGGGGAGCCATGCAAGAAGGATAGCGTCTGAGAGTTTATCCACTCCGGTAAGCTCTACGGGAGCGCCGGTGTTAAGGACCACAACAACCTCCTTGAAGCTGCGGCGCACGCGCTCAAGAAGCTGCCACTCCTGCTTATCCAGGAAGTAATCCCCTTCCGTTGCAGTGCGGTCTCCGCCTTCTCCGGCCATGCGGCCAAGGGTGACAACTGCAAGAGGAGTCTGGGCTGCGGCGCTGCGGATTGCAGCATCCGTAACCACCATCTCTGATGCGGTGGGAACCACCCAGAAGTACTCTTCCGGCATCTGTGACTTTTCAAATGCAATATGTGAACGGTACGCATCGGCAAGTTCCGGAACAAGGGTGAAGCCTGCGGCCTCAAGTCCCTTATCCAGAGTTACTTTGTATGCTCGGTTCACGTAGCCGGAGCCGGAGCCGCCGGGCTGGGTGTCGTATGCATAATTGCCAAAGAGGGCAACCTTTCGGCCGGCTTTCAGCGGCAGTGCGCCATTGTTGCGGAGCAGCACCATGCCTTCCGTAGCTATGCGGCGGGAGATGACGGCGTGGGCCTCAAGATCAGGGTCATTGGCGTATGACAGGCCTTTTCCGCGGGGAGTCTGGGCCATCACCTCAAGGATGCGCTTTACGTTGCGGTCCAGAACCTCCATGGGAAGGACTCCGGTCTCAACGGCTTCCATGAGCTCGTCAATCTGGTTGGGTGTTCCGGGCATCAGGAGGTCGTTTCCGGCCTTCATCTGTGCCACGGGATCATCGGCCCCAAACCAGTCGCTCATTACAAAGCCTTCATAGCCCCATTCCTCACGGAGGACATCGTTCAGAAGCCACTCGTTCTCAGAGGCATAAACGCCGTTGATCTTGTTGTAGGAGCTCATCACGGTCCATGGAGCGGACTCCTTGATGGCAAGCTCGAAGCCCCTCAGATATAGCTCACGGAGGGCGCGGTTGGAGATTTTCTCATCAATGCCGTTGCGGTACAGCTCCTGGTTGTTGGCGGCAAAATGCTTGATTGAAGTGCCAACGCCCTGAGACTGGACACCCTTGATGTATGAGGCTGCAGTGATGCCGGCAACAAGCGGATCCTCGCTGTAATACTCAAAGTTTCGGCCCGTAAGAGGGTTGCGCTGAAGGTTCATGCCGGGAGCCAGAAGGACGTCAACGCCATAGCGGCGGACCTCGTCACCAATGGCGGCGCCAACTTCCTCCACAATTGCGGGATCCCAGGCCGATGCCAGCAGCGTACCCGTAGGAAAAGCGGTGCAGAAATACGTATTCTCATCACCTTCGCGGCGGGGGTCAATCCTGAGGCCGGCAGGGCCATCGGCATAAACTATTGCCGGGATTCCAAGGCGGGGAACTGCGTAACCGTCACCGGCGGCACCGGGAACCTGGTTCCTGGACACGGCGGTGTTTTCTCCGCTGCCGGGATAATCGGCCCTGTTATGGACGCCGGGAGCCACGGGAGGCGGGGTTGCAACGTCTGTAAAGGTGCCCACTACGGTGCGTACTTTCTCCTCCACCGTCATTGCCTTCACAAGGCGGTTGGCGGTGCTGGTGCCAAGTTTAGGGGTGCAGGCGCAAGTCATAATCATTAATCCTGCAAACAGTATTTTTCCTTTCATAGTCATTGGTTGCTTAAAGATTCTTGGGCCTGATGGATTCCTTCAATTACCCAGGGGGCACGCAGTTTCATGCCTTTCCAGCGGTCAAAGATACCAAACTTCTCACCGCCGTTGCCAAAGCTGTTGTTGTCCCAGATAAACGTGGAGAATCCGCGTTTTCCGGCTTCCTCAACAAGAGTCTTGCAGTAGAAGGTCATGTTCTCATGCACTTTGTCGGCTTCGGAGGACACCTTGTAGTGGTCAGTGACGCCCCACTCACCTATGATCACGCCAAGGCCTTCACCGGCCCAGGTGGTTGTGACCTTGTCAAAGAAGGCCCTCATGTCCTCCTCCGTGCTGGGGGAAGCGGGACCGCAGTCCTTGTAGGGAGTTCCCCAATAGTCATATTTGCATTCTCCGGCATAGTCCCAGGGGGTGTAGTAGTGGAACTCCACGCTCATGTAGCGGTTGCCGTTGCCATCAATGTCTGTAGGAATGATGAAATCCCCGTTATACAGGCCGAAGTCAGGGTTGCACACGTAGGTCTGGACAATCAGGTGGCGGCGCTCGTTGTTGCCGCCGGTTGCGCGTACAATGTCAATGAAGGTCTGGTTGTAAGCGTTCTGTACGGCCAGATTCTCAGCTTCAGGCTTACCCCAGTTGTCACGGATGTGGACCTCGTTGGTTCCGGCAAATGCCAGGCGGGAATCGTAGGAGAGGAACTCGCTTGCAATGTTGAACCACAGAAGGGCCAGTTTCTGGCAGTTTTCCTCCTTGTATTGATAAAGGGGACGGCCTTCCAGCCATTTGTCGTGATGGACATTGATTATAACCTTCATGTCGTAGGACAGGCACCAGTCCACCACTTCCTTCACGCGGGCAATCCATTCCTTGTCAATGGTCATTGCCGTGCTGTTGGTGATGTGGCACTGCCAGCGCACGGGAATGCGCACGGCGTTGAATCCGGCGTCTTTCACGGCCTTTATCATACGTTTTGTCACCATGGGGTTTCCCCAGGCGGTTTCGGCCTTCAGGGAGCCGTCGGGGTTACCTATTGCCATGGACTCTCCGTCCTGGCCGGGGGCGCTGCATTCAAGCTCGTTGCCAAGGTTCCAGCCCACAACGTGGCGGTTCCACTCACGGGCTGTAGGGAACTGGGCCTGGGCCAGCGGCGCGGGTGCGCAGGAGAGCGCACCCAGGACCGCGGCAATCAGTATGGTTTTACAACGCTTCATGGCTACTCAATGGTTACTTTGGTGACCGTATAACCGTCGCCCACAATGAGGAAGCCGTCTTGCTCGTCAAGCAGTGAGAGGGACAGTTCGGAGATGGTTACCTCCAGGACGGCATCGCCGTCAATGGGAGTGTCACCTCGGCCAAGGTCGTCGTCGCTGTAACCGGTGGCAAGGTTTCTCCACCAGGCCGAAGCCAGGCTGCCCTGACCGTTTCCGTTGACGTATGCACGGAGGACCACTCCCACATCTACCTTTGAGCGCAAAGTTGTCTGGAGCTCATTGAAAGGAGTGCCCCAGGTTACGTTGAAGGAGCCTTCCCAGATGATGGTTTCACCGGCACGGACCACAACCTGGAAACTGCGGGAAGTGGATTTTCCTTTGGTGGTGGTTGCGGTCACCTTGAATTGATGAGTCCCTGCCGGAAGTTCCATGTCAATCTCCGTTCCTTCAAAGATGTCAGTGCCGTCCATATTCCACACAACGGTGGTATATTCTACGGGAGTAACAAGTATTTTGAAGTTGAATTTCTCACCTGCTGCTACGCTTGCAAGGATACCGGGAGCACCATCAGACCATTCAGGGATGTTGGTGTTCAGGATACGGGGCGTATCATCCTCCGTAACGGCCGCAAAGGGCTCATTCTTGGCGCAGGAGAGCATAAGAGCTGCCACTGCGGCTGCAAACAATATGTATAATGTCTTTTTCATTTCTCTGAAGGTCTTTTATTGGACATGGATGTCGGCGGTATCCCACCACATACGGGCGTGCCAGTTGTCTTTTCCGTTAAGCGGAGCACGGCCGATGGCTTCCTCATAGTTTTTGGAGTTGTACTGGTTCTCCAGGTCAGGATAACGCAGGCGTGTGGGCGTTGAGAGGTCCTCGTCGTCGTATGTGAAGTCTGAGGGGAATTTAGCCAGTTTGGTACGGTCCATAAGGACGGGATAGTCTGCGCGGCGAAGGTTTGCCCAGCACTCGGAAGGATTTGTGAGATGGAGAATCCAGGCCTGAGTGTTGATCATGTTGCGGGCATTGCCGGCAAACGGGGTGGCGGTGAGAAGATCTGAGATGAATGTATTGATTTCATTATCAGCTATAACCTGGGCCACGGGGAGGTAATGCTCATTGAGGAGCTTCATGGAGGCGGTGATGCCGGCCTTGAAGTGGTCCTCGGCACTGCCGGTGACGCTCCAGCCCTTATCGGCGGCTTCGGCCAGGAGGAATTCAACCTCCGCGCTGGTCATGAGGATGCCGGGGCAGTTCGGGCGCTCGAAGTTGATGTTCAGGAAGGGCCTGATCATACGCACGTTGTAGTTGTTCTTGTCATAGCCGGCGGTGGGGTTCTTCTCCACAAGGGCTGCAAGGGTGGGGATCTCTTCATTGGAAGGGGCGCTCACCCAGTTGTCCCACCATGCTGCACCGGGGAGGCAGGGATGGCTTCCAAGGCCGCTGGCAATTTCCCAGGCGCGAACTTCGTCCGTCACGTCAACGTTGCCAAGGTCGTCCGGGGAAACGTCGCTGCGGAGCGTATTGATATAGTGGCGGCAGATGCGGTACAGGCGGGGATCGGACGTATCCTTAAGCTGGTTGAAGAGCGTGGCGCCCACAAAGCTGGGGGATTCGGGATCCTGACCGTACAGGATTTCGCCAAGGGCGTTGGCGCGGAAGTCCAGGTCACGTGAGCCGTCATAGAGGGTGAACGGAGCGTCAATATAGTTAATGTAGGCGTCGTCCTCGGATGCGGCTATGATTCCGCCTTCATCGGCAAGGGCGGCCTCGAATTCGGCCTTGGCCTTGGTAGGATCTACGTCTGAGATGCGCATTGCAAAGCGAAGGCGCAGGGAATTTGCGTATTTCTTCCATTTTGCAACGTTGCCGTCATAGGCGGTGACGTCTCCGGTCACTTCGTCCTCTCCGGTACCCAGCTGGGCCGCGCAGGCGGCAAGCTCAGTGAAGAAGAAGTCGTAGATATCCTTCTGGGTGTCGTATTTGGGATTGGCCTCTCCCTTGCCGGCGTCCTTGCAGGGAACGTCTCCGTAGGTGTCGGTAAGGATAGACAGCAGATATACGCGGTGGATGCGCATGATGGCATTCAGGTTGGGCATATCGGCACTCATGTCAATGCCTTCAACCAGGTTCTTGATGCCAACACCGTACATGCGGTCCCAAATGAGACGCATCTGGTCATTGTTGGCGTGAACGCTACCGGCGTAGTTACTTACATTCCAGCCGCCGGCCATGTGCTGTGTGAAACCGGTGATGTAGCTGCGGTAGGTATCCATCATACCAAAGTCTCCGTAGGTCTGAAGCAGACCGGTGGTGAGGAACGCATTGGGATCCATGACCGGAGACTTGGAAGGGTCTGTATTGAGACTTGTCATATACTGGTCACTGCAGCTACTGAAAGCAAGCAGAACTACCAGAGATGCGATTATTGTGTTTATTAACTTTTTCATGGCGCTAGAATTTCAGGTTGACGTTGACACCGAAGCTTCTGCGGGAAGGCAGGGAGCCGTATTCAAGTCCCAGACCTGAGGTGTTGTAACCTGAGTCAGGGTCAATGTTGGGGATGTTCTTCCAGATGATGAAGGGGTTGCGGGCCACGAATGACACGTTCATGCCCTTGAACACCTTGCCCAGATATTTTTCCGGAAGCGTGTAGGTGAACGTAATCTCACGGCACTTGATGTAGGAGTTGTCGTAGACAAAGGTGCCGGGGGCGTTTTCGGCCATGGTCTTCCAGTAGCTCTCCGGGTTTACGGGGATGTCGTTGGGCCGATATGTGCCGTCTCCGTTGGCAATCACGCCTTCCACAATAAGGCCGCGGGCGTTGCCGGAAGCAAGCCAGGCATCGGCGCTCATACCTGCAGCCAGGCGGGCGTCTTCGGAGGCGTACCATTCTTCACGTCCGGCAAGGGTTCCCATTGCCTTACCGGTCTGGTAGGCGGAACGCATGGACATTGAGAAGATATCGGCACCCACTTTAACGTCGAATCCGGCGCTCAGGCGGAAGTTCTTGTAGGTAAATGTGCTGTAGAAACCGCCGGTCCAGTCCCAGGAAGAATTGCCCAGGATCTTTTCCTCTGAATCAATCACGGGGAGGCCGGTGGTGGCATTGATGACAACCTGGCCCTGGTCATTGCGGAGGACGTCCTTGCCGATGATGGAACCATAGTCCTCACCCACGTATGCGCCCACTTTCACGTTGCACCAGGTAGCCTTTTCCAGTTCCAGGTAATCCATGCCGTCCACCAGGGCAAGCACCTTGTTGTGGTTACGGGAGAAGTTCAGGCCGGCATCCCAGGCGAAGTCCCTCACCTGGAGGATACGGCCGTTGACAGCCAGCTCTATACCGCGGTTCTGGATGGCTCCGGCGTTCACCAGGCGCTTCTCATATCCGGATGAGGAAGATGCGGCCAGGGGGATGATCTGGTCACGGGAAATCTGGTCATAGTAGGTAAGGTCAACACCCACGCGTCCGTGGAAGAGCTTGGTTTCCAGACCAACCTCGTAGGAAGTGGTCATGGTGGGACGCAGGTCCTGGTTGGGCTTTATGGTATTGCTGATGCTGCCGATGGTGTATCCGGGAATGGAGTACTTGGCCGTGGTGTACATCTTCTCCAGCTGATAGGGATCTGTGTCGCTACCAACAACGGCCCAGGAAGCGCGGAGCTTGCCGTATTCCAGCCAGCGGGCCTTGATGAGCTCTGAGAACACCCAGCTGGCACTCACTGAAGGATAAACGTAGATGTTCCTTCCGGCGGGCAGGGTGGAGGATTGGTCTCCGCGGACAGTTGCCTCCAGATAATAAGTATGGTCAAAGCCCAGGCTTGCGCTTGCAAACAGGGAGTTGATCTGCTTGCGGTAGCTGCTCTGCTGGACGCTCTGCTCGGAGTAGTTCATTATGGCGATAATGTCGGCCATCTGCTCACCCAGTCCGGAGAAAGTAGTGGTGGAGTTGTTCACATAGAAGATATTGCCGCCGGCGGTGGCGTTGAAGTCAAAGCGGCCCCAGTTCTGGTTGAAAAGGGCAAGGAGCTCGGCATTCACAGTCCTGTTGTCAAAATGCTGCTCCTTCAGTTCACCGGCAAGCTTTCCGGGAGTGGTCTTTGCCACATAGTCCTGGAAGGTCATCTTGTTCATGTCAGTACCCACGGTTCCCTGCAGCCTGAAGCTCTTTGCAATGTTCCATACCACCTTTCCGGTGAGACGGAAGACGTCCTTACCGGACAGGTTCAGGTTCTTGTAGAGGTCCCAGTAGGGGTTCACATTGTACTGGTCGTTACCGTTCCAGCGGGCGTAGGAGCCGTCCTCGTTCTGATAATTCTTGAGCCAGGCCTGGTTGTAGGTGCCGGCCAGGGTCATGAGGTTCTTACCCACGTTGCTCTGGGAGTCTCCCAGGGCGGGACGGTTCTTAACGTCCTCACGGGTGTAATTTGCGGTGAAATCAAAGTCCAGCTTGCCCACGGAGGTGTTTACCCTCAGGTTGAAGTTGTCACGGCTCATGTTGGAATTGGGAAGGATGTCCTGGTTGCGCATGTCCGTGAAGGAGAAACGCATGCCGGTCTTTCCTGAAGAGCCGGAGAGGATGATGGTGTTCTGGGCGGTGAGGCCGGTGCGGAAGAAACCGGAGGTGTTGTCGGGGTACATCAGGAAGGGATGCACGCTGCCGTCGAAGTATTCTACCGGAAGGCCGTCGGCCTTGGGACCCCAGCTGCTGTTGGTGCCGGAGCTCACGGTGGGAGAATACTGTCCGCCGTAACCCATGCCGTACACCTGCTGGATGTTGTCCCAGCGGGAAAGCTGGGTGTCCACGGTAGCGGAACCGTTATA
>JAFZML010000147.1 GCA_017553255.1 Bacteroidales bacterium
GGATCATAGCCGGCTTCGGCAATGAACCTTTTGGCGGTGGGCGTTATGGTGAGCTTGTAACCGGCTTCCTGCACCCTGGCCTTGAGCCCCTTGAGCTCTATGTCAATTATCTTTTCAATAGCTTCCTTGTTCAGGGAATTGAAGTAAACCTGGGCGTCTACGCGGTTGATGAATTCCGGCGGGAATGCCTTCTTCACGGCTTTTTCAACCACTCCCTTGCGGTCTGCGGTTACGTTCTTGCCGGCGGTTGCAAAGCCAATTCCGCTGCCGTATTCCTCCATTTCACGGCTTCCTACGTTGGAAGTCATAATGACAATGGTATTCTTGAAATCCACCATCCGGCCATTGGAGTCCGTGAGGCGGCCTTCGTCCATCACCTGCAGGAGCAGGTTGAAGATATCCGGATGGGCCTTCTCAATTTCATCCAGAAGCACCACGCAGTAGGGCTTGCGGCGCACCCTTTCTGAAAGCTGACCGCCCTCTTCATAACCCACGTATCCGGGAGGCGCACCAATGAGGCGGGAAACGCTGAATTTCTCCATGTACTCACTCATGTCTATGCGCACCATATTCTCCTCACTGTCAAAGAGATATTCTGCCAGGGAACGTGCAAGCTGGGTTTTTCCAACGCCTGTAGGGCCGAAGAAAAGGAAGGTGCCAATGGGCCTGTGAGGGTCCTTGAGGCCAGCACGGCCCCTCTGGATGGCCTTCACAACGGTTTCAACGGCCTCGTCCTGGCCTATGATACGCTCCTTCAGGCGGTCACGCATCTTGACAAGACGGTTGCCTTCGCTCTCGGCCACCTTGTTCACGGGAATTCCCGTCATCTTGGAAACCACTGTCGCAATGTCTTCAACCTCAACTACTCCTGACGTGCCCTTTTTCTTGGAAAGGGCAAGACGCACCATGGAGCCTGCCTCGTCAAGGGCGTCAATGGCCTTGTCCGGGAGGGATTTATCCGTGATATAGCGGTTTGTGAGGCGTACGGCGGCCTCTACGGCGTCATCGGCATAAGTAATTCCGTGGAATTCCTCATATTTGGGCTTCAGGTTCCGGAGGATGGCAATGGACTGCTCTACGTCCGTGGGCTCCACCACAATCTTCTGGAAGCGCCTGTCAAGGGCTCCGTCCTTTTCCACAATCTTGGTGAATTCATCAAGGGTGGTGGCGCCTATGCACTGGAATTCTCCGCGCGCCAGGGCTGGTTTGAGCATATTTGCCGCATCCAGGCTGCCGGAAGCGCCGCCGGCGCCCACAATTGTGTGGAACTCATCAATGAAAAGGATGATGTCCGGGTTCTCCGACGCCTCCTTGATAATGGTCTTGAGCCTTTTTTCAAAGTCTCCGCGGTATTTTGTGCCGGCCACCACGGACGCAATGTCCAGTGACAGGATGCGCTTTTTTGCCAGCGCGGCCGATATGTTCCCGGACGCTATCTTCTGGGCTATGCCCTCCACTATGGCCGATTTTCCAACGCCGGGCTCTCCTATGAGCATGGGGTTGTTCTTCTTACGGCGGCCAAGAATCTGGATCACGCGGGAAATCTCTACGTCACGGCCCACAACAGGGTCCAGTTTCCCTTCAATGGCGGCGCGGGTGAGGTCATAGGCGAATTCCTCTATGTCCAGCTTCTTGCTATCGTCAGGGTCCTCCTCCGGACCCTGGGAAGGCTGGGTGTTGCCGGAGCCGCCGCCCTGCTGGTCAATGGGCCTGAGGAGGCCTTCGTCCTCCATTACGGCCAGAAGCCTCCCGTAATCAATGCCGCGGGCGCGGAGATATGCCTGCCCGTAGCTCTCCGTGGTGCGGCACAGCGCCAGCAGGAGGTGGTGGGTTTCGGCCTTGGGGCTCTTGAGCCTTGTGGCCTCCATCACGGTGATGCTGAGGACATTCTGGGCCTGACGTGAGAAGTTGATATGGTCTATCTGGTCATAGGGGATGGTCTCATTGGTGAAGATGCGCTGGTCTATGAAGGCCTTGAGCTCTGCGGGCTCAACGCCAAGGTTCTGGAGAATGCGGAATGCCGCATTGTCTTCCTGGCGGATGAGTCCAAGGAACAGGTGATCGGGGCCTATTCCGTAACTTCCGGTGCGCATTGCTTCTTCACGCGCGTATTTAATGACGAGGTTAAGTTCGTCTGAAACTTGTAATTGCATATTAAATTGAAAAAATGCTTACCTTTGCAGGCATTAATTTTGCAAAGATAGCAAGTTATGAGAAAAATACTAGCATTTGTACTGCTCCTTTGCGGTATTTCCGCAGGAGCACAGAATTTCAGCGGAACATTTGACCAGGTTAAAACCCTCAAGGTCTCAGGCAAAACCATAAAAAGCGCAGGTGAAATCACTTTCAAGGCTCCGGACCAGCTTGCAATGTTATACACAAAGCCGGATGGAGACTTTTTCATCATTGACGGAGACCAGATCCGTATGGATATGCGCGGCGTTCAGGCCGATGTAGACGCCAAATCCAACAAAACCATCTCCCTTCAGCGCAACGCCCTCATCTACAGCTGCACAGGCCAGTATGAGAAAATTGCCCAGGAAATGGACGCAGACTGCACCGTATCCGCCGGTAAAAACGGCGGCAAGCACGTGGAACTGAAAGTTAAGAAAGCGTCTCCCAAAGGCTATTCCGGAGTTATCCTGGAATATAACAAGGCAGGCCTCATCCAAAGCCTCACGCTTGAAGAATTCGGAGGCATTTCAACAGAGTACATACTCCACGTGAAATAATCATTTTAAAGGCCCGGATTTCCGGGCTTTTTTTGTAGGTTTTTCCAACAATTTTCCTTATATTTGTATGTTTATAGAAAAGAGATAAGTTATAAGGAAAAATATGGATAACAACCAGGATAAAAATCAGCTGGAAGAGGTGGAAGGAACCGGCTACATTGAGAAGGTAGAGATAGATCATGAGATGCGCACGGCGTACATAGACTACTCTATGTCCGTCATTGTTTCCCGTGCTCTTCCGGATGCCCGTGACGGCCTCAAGCCCGTCCAGAGGCGTGTCCTCTTCGGCATGGATAATATGGGTCTCAGCTATAACGGCCAAACCAAGAAAAGCGCCCGTATAGTTGGTGAGGTGATGGGTAAATATCACCCCCACGGAGATTCCAGCGTTTATGATGCAATGGTGCGTCTGGGCCAGGACTGGAACCAGCGTTATCCGCTGGTGAAAGGCCAGGGTAACTTTGGTTCCGTAGACGGTGACTCTCCGGCTGCCATGCGTTATACGGAGGCAAAGCTTCAGAAAATGGCAGAAGATGTCCTCGGAGACATGGACAAGGACACCGTAGACATGACCCTGAACTTTGACGATACCCTTCAGGAGCCCACCGTTCTCCCCACCAAGGCTCCGCTGCTGCTCCTTAACGGCGCATCCGGCATTGCCGTGGGTATGGCCACAAACATGGCTCCCCATAACCTTGGAGAATGCTGTGACGCAATTTGCGCATACATTGATAATCCGGAAATTACCACAGATGAACTCATGCAGTACATCAAGGGTCCGGATTTCCCCACGGGCGGCCTTGTAATGGGCAAGTCCGGCATCAAGGAAGCCTATGAAACCGGCCGCGGCCGCGTGGTAATCCGTTCCAAAACGGAAATTGAAGTGGATGAACACGGCCGTGAAACCATTGTGGTCACGGAAATTCCCTATATGGTGAATAAGCGTGAGATGATAGAGAAGATTGCCCAGCTTGCAGATGACAAGAAAGTGGAGGGCATCTCCTACATCAACGATGAAAGCTCACGCGGTGAAACCCGCGTTGTGATTCGCCTCAAGCAGGGCACCAACTCCGGAGTGGTTCTCAACATGCTGTTCAAGTACAGCCCGCTCCAGAGCAGCTTCTCCTTCAACAACGTGGCCCTTGTGAAGGGACGTCCCCGCATCCTCAGCCTTAAGGAAATTATCGGCCAGTTTGTGGAATTCCGCCATGAGGTTGTGGTGCGCCGCACAAAGTTTGAGCTGGACAAGGCCCAGAAGCGTGCCCATATCCTGGAAGGCCTCCTCAAGGCCATGGATATCATTGATGAGATTGTCCACATCATCCGCTATGAAACCAAGAGCATAGAAGAGGCAAAGGCAATGCTCATGGAGCGTTACCAGTTCTCAGAGGCCCAGGCCGGCGCAATTGTAGAGATGCGTCTCCGCCAGCTGGTTGGCCTGGAGCGTGAAAAGCTTCAGAATGAATATGATGACCTCATGAAGTTCATTGAGCACTGTGAGGCTATCCTTGGCTCAGTAGAGCTTCAGTTTGGAGTTATCAAGGAAGAAACCCAGGATCTTAAGGCCCGCTACGGTGATCCCCGCCGTACGGAAATCACCCTGGCAGAGGATGAATTCAATCCGGAGGATTTCTACGCCGACGAAGACCAGGTTATCACAATCTCCCACCTTGGATACATCAAGCGCACTCCTCTCACGGAATTCCGCACCCAGAACCGCGGCGGCGTGGGTATGAAGGGAAGTGCCACCAGAGATGAAGACTTCATTGAGCACATCTATATTGCAAACACCCACAGCACCATGCTCCTTTTCACCCAGAAGGGCAAGTGCTACTGGCTCAAGGTATATGAAATTCCGGAAGGCAACCGCACCTCAAAGGGCCGCGCCATCCAGAATATCCTCATGATAGAACCGGACGATGCCGTCCGCGCATATCTCAACGTCAAAACCCTCAAGGATGAAGAATTCATCAACAACAACTACATTATGATGGTTACCCGTCAGGGTGTTGTGAAGAAAACTTCCCTTGAAGCATACTCCCGTCCCCGCACCAATGGCGTGAACGCCATCAACATCAGGGAAGACGACGAACTCCTGGAGGCAATCCTCACCAACGGCCGCTGCAACATCATGATTGCGGCCAACGGCGGCCGCTGCGTCCGCTTCGACGAAACAGAGGCAAGGCCCCTCGGCCGCACCTCTACCGGCGTCCGTGGCATCAATCTTGATGAAGGAGACTTTGTAGTTGGCGTGGTTTGTCAGGATCCTGAAGCAGAAGACGCTGCAAAACATCAGGTCCTGGCCGTTTCTGAGAACGGTTTCGGCAAGCGCTCAGACCCTCAGGATTATCGCCAGACTGCCCGTGGCGCAAAGGGTGTGAGAACCCTGAATATCACGGAAAAGACCGGTAAACTGGTGGCAATCAAGAATGTCACTGATGAAGATGACCTTATGATTATCTGCAGGTCCGGTCTTACAATCAGGATGCCTGTCAGCACAATACGTGTTGCCGGACGTGCAACTCAGGGCGTGAAGCTCATAAATATTAAAGAAGGAGACTCCATTGCCGCCATTTCCGTAGTCGCCCACAGTGAGGAAGAGGAATCACAGGCCGCTGAAGGATCACCTGAAGAAGTATAAAATGTTTAATTACAGATAATTATGAAAAAGCTTTTACTCGCACTCGCACTGGCCTGCACAATGCAGGTTGCGTTCGCACAGAAGTCAGACGCTGATATGCAGAAGGCCGTTGAGAAGGCCGTCGCTGCCAGCCTGGATGCAAAGAAAGCCACAAAGGCCGCCACTTGGGTAAACCTTGGCAAGGCTTATCTCACCGCTTACCTCAACCCTACATCAGGCGTTGCCCAGGGTGTGGACAGGGCCACCTGGGACCTCATGTCCAAGGAAAAACCCACCGGTGAGGAAGTAGTCACCGTTAATGGCAATCCCTACAACAAACTCACCTATTCCCACATGGACGTTTATTTCAACGCCGCAAATCAGCTTGAGTTTGCAGTGGTTACAAAGCCTTCAGTGGAGGGAGACATTCTTCTTGAATCCGCAAAGGCATACGCAAAGGCTTTTGAGCTTGGTGCCAAGGAAAAGGAAGTGGATGAGAAACTCACGGAGATTGTAAACCATTACAATGCCGCCGCTTACAGCGCATATACCCTTGGTGACATGGCCAAGGCCAGCCAGTTCTTCAAGGGTGCCGCAGACGTAGCCTCCATGGCTCCATGCACCGCTTCCGGAGACGACTCCGCCTTCAATGCGGCCCTTACTGCTGTGTCTGTTGAGGACTATGACACCGCCCTCAAGTATTACCAGATTTGCCTGGACCACAACTATGGT
The DNA here is from genome assembly GCA_017553255.1 of Bacteroidales bacterium. Classification (GTDB taxonomy): domain Bacteria; phylum Bacteroidota; class Bacteroidia; order Bacteroidales; family UBA932; genus Cryptobacteroides. Next base: position 6,085 of record JAFZML010000147.1, read on the forward strand.
GACAACGGAGATGTCCACGCCCGTATGGCAGATGTCTACGGTTCCCTGAACCTCCCCTCCAAACAGAAGGAAATGCTTGAGGAAGGCTTTGCCAAATATCCCCAGAACCAGGCTATTATCATCGGCCTTATCAATTACGCAGAGGCTAACAATGAGGACCCCAACTACGTCCTTTCCCTGCTTGACAAGGCAAAGGAGAATGACCCTAACAACGCATCCATCTATGGCGTAGAGGGTAACATCCTTTCAGAGATGAAGCGCTATGAAGAGGCAGAGGCTGCTTTCCGCACCGCCCTTGAGAAGGATCCTTCCTATCACTATGGTCTGTATGCATGGGGCAAGATGTGGTATGAGCGTGCCGTTGAATTCCAGGTTGCAGCAGATGAGCTTCCTCTCACCGCTCCCCAGCGTGAGTATGACGCCATCATCAAAAGCAGGGATGAGGCCGTCGCAAAGTGCATTGACCCTCTTGAGAAGTGCTTCAATGAGAGCGCTGAGATTGACTACAAAGTGGCCTGCGCAGAGTATCTCCGCCGCGCTTACTATCAGCTCTCCAACAGCACAAATGACTACAAGGCAAAGAGCGACTTCTACAAGGAATTCGCAGAGAGCAACAGCAAATAGTCTGGTATAAAATCAGATTATTGTTCCTCAGAGCCTTCGGCCTTTTGGCTGAAGGCTTTTACTATTTTTGTGACAAGGGGATGGCGCACTATGTCTTCCGTTGTAAAGCGGATGGTGGCAATTCCCTTTATGCCTTCAAGGAGGCGTATGCCGGCAAGAAGGCCGGAATCTTCACGGCGGGGGAGGTCTATCTGGGTGGCGTCTCCGGTCACAATGAATTTGGCGCTTGTTCCCATGCGGGTAAGGAACATCTTAAGTTGGCCGAGATTGGTGTTCTGGGCCTCATCCAGGATGACGCAGGCTTTGTCCAGGGTGCGGCCTCTCATATATGCCAGAGGCGCAATTTGGATGGTTCCGTCTTCCATGAATTCATGGAGGCGCCGGGAAGGAATCATATCTGAAAGGGCGTCATAGAGGGGCTGGAGATAGGGATCCAGCTTGTCTTTGAGGTCTCCGGGCAGGAAGCCCAGGCGTTCGCCGGCCTCTACGGCGGGGCGGGTGAGTATGATGCGCTTTATTTCACGGTTCTTGAGGGCACGCACGGCAAGGGCAATGGCCATATAGGTTTTGCCGGTTCCTGCAGGGCCTATGGCAAAGATGAGATCATTCTCAAAATAGGCCGATATAAGGTCCTGCTGGGTTTTATTGCGGGCGCGGATGGGCTTGCCGTCCGTTCCGTGGACAATTATTGCATCTGAGGTGGGACGGTGGTGTTCCCCTGCGGCGCCGCTGAAGATATCCTCTACGTCATAAACGGTGAGGTTCATCTTGTGATGCCGCTTTTCTATGAGCTCTGCAAAACGGACGTTGAATTCTGCGATGTCACTTTCACGGCCCTCAAGTATGAGTTCCGTGCCCCTTGCAGTCACTTTTAGGTGGGGGAAATAGGAGCAGAATTCCAATAGTATTTTATTTTGGGCCCCGTAGATTTCAATGGGATCCATTGCTTCCAGATGGATAGTTTTCTTCATACAGGCACAAATATACTACATATATTTGGCTTTAGGCTTAAAAAAATGTATTTTTGCAAGTTATAGGAATATAGCCTATGAAAAAGACTATCATACTGATGCTTGCGCTTGTGACCGTTGCCACAAGCGGATGCGACTTTGTGCGCCGCATAGCCGGCCGCCCCACCGCAGCTCAGGTGGAAGAGATTCACAGGGAGAAACTCCTCCAGGAAGAAGCCCTTCACCAGGCCCGCATGGATTCCCTGAAAAGGGTGCAGCAGGCAATGGCAGATTCCCTTGCCGCCCTTGAGGCCCATCTCCTTGATTCTCTTTCTCAGGCAAAGGGAACCATTGTGAACCCCTCCAAGCTTGGCGGTCTTTTCACCACAAAGCTGGAAGCAAAGTACTGTATTGTTGTGGGCGCCTTCCGTAACCGCGCATACGCAGAGCGCAAACTGGAGGCTTGTAAGAAGGATGGTTACTCGTCCGCTTCCATCATCAGCTTCCGTAACGGCCTTCTGGCTGTGGCGGTATGCCCCTCAAACAGTCTGGACCAGACTTTGAAAACACTCAAACAGCTTCGCGGAAAGGGTATTTGCCCGCCGGACGGCTGGATTTTGATTAACGAATGATTAAACGTATTCTTGCCTTAGCTGCGCTTTTACTGGTATCGGCTTTGGCCTTTGCCCAGTACCGCGTATCCGTTGAGGACTTATCGGATTCTGAAACCGTGAGGGCCTTCAAGGAGCACGTGGGATGGCTTTCTTCGGCCGCTTTGGAAGGCCGAAAAGCTGGCTCTGAAGGTGAGGCGGAAGCCGCAAAATACCTGGAGGAAAAGCTCCTTGAGTGCGGTATAGATGTGCTCCCCGCCGGAAATGAGTTCAGCGTGGCGGCTGGGCAGGATACCATTAGTTCCCGTAACGTCCTTGGTTTTCTTCAGGGCTGGGACAAATCCCTGAATGACAGATACATAGTAATTGGCGCCCGCCTTGATAACCTTGGCAGTGACTTTGTTACCGTAGACGGTGAAAAGGTGAGACGCATCTATTACGGGGCCAACGGCAACGCTTCAGGCCTTGCAATGATGCTGGAGCTGGCGCGTAAGCTGTCATATTCCCGCTCCCTTGTAAGGAGGAGCATCCTCTTTGTGGGATTTGGTGCATCTGAGAACACTTTTGCAGGGGCGTGGTACTTCCTTAACCGCAGTTTCAAGGATGTTGCCAATATTGACGCAATGGTGAATCTGGATATGCTGGGCTCCGGTGCCCGGAATCTCCTTCTTTTCACGGCCGGCAATGAGGACCTTTCTTCTATTGCCGATGCCCTTCAGGGAGAGCTTCTTCCCGCAAGGGCGGCCCTGGTGCACCAGGCTCCGTATCCCGGAGACTACATTGCCTTCTATGACAAGGAAATCCCCAGTGCGCTCTTTACAACGGGCAGGTACCCGGAGCACGGAACCAGCCGTGACAGCTTTGACATAGTGGACTTTGAGGGAATGGAAAAGGAGCTGGAGTATATCTACAGCTATGTATCGGCCCTTTGTAATGGCCCCAGGCCTCTTTTCAGGAATGATTCAGTAACCTCTGCGCCGCAAAAGCCGGGCGTGATGGCTTACTCAGACGTTGACGTGAAGCCCATGTTCCTGAATTCCCCGGATCCCCGCACCTTCATGGAAAAGTGGGTGTATCAGTACCTCAAATATCCTTCCTACGCAGTTGAGAACGGCATTCACGGCCGTGTGCTGGTAGATTTTATAATAGATGAAACGGGTAAGGTTACAGACGTAAGGGTGTCCCGCGGCGTCCACACCGTCCTTGACGACGAAGCCGTGCGGGTTATAAGCGCCTCTCCCAAGTGGCGCCCCGGCCGTCACCAGGGCAAAAAGGTAAGGGTGGCCCTCACCGTTGCCGTAGAATTCAAATTGAAAAAAGACAAAGCCAAATTTGGCATAAATGGAGTGACTGTTAAATAAAACTATGGACTACAATTTTCAGGAGATTGAGAGCAAATGGCAGAAGCGCTGGGCTCAGGAAAAGACATATAAGGCCAGTGTAAACGGCAGCAAGCCAAAGTATTATGTGCTGGACATGTTCCCGTACCCCAGCGGCGCGGGACTGCATGTTGGGCATCCGCTTGGCTATATTGCCAGCGATATCTTTGCCCGTTACAAGAGGCTGAAGGGTTTCAACGTGCTTCATCCAATGGGCTATGATGCATTCGGCCTGCCCGCAGAGCAGTATGCCATTCAAACCGGCCAGCATCCGGAGAAGACCACCCATGACAACGTTGCCCGCTACCGTGAGCAGCTGGACCGCATAGGCTTCTCCTTTGACTGGGACCGTGAGTTCCGCACCTCAGACCCTGATTACTACAAGTGGACCCAGTGGGCATTCCTCAAAATGTTTGGCAGCTGGTATGACAACTCTACTCAGAAGGCCCGTCCCATAGAGGAACTCATTGCCGCATTTGAAAAGGGCGGATCTGCCGCCGTGGATGCCGCCTGCAGTGAGGGCCCCGCTTTCAGTGCAAGTGATTGGAAGGCCTTCTCTGAGAAGGAGAAGAGCGATGTCCTTATGCGTTACCGCATTGCCTATCAGGGAGAAAGCACCGTGAACTGGTGCCCGGCCCTTGGAACCGTTCTTGCCAACGATGAAGTTAAGGACGGCTTCTCAGAGCGCGGCGGCCATCCCGTTTTCCAGAAGAAGATGACCCAGTGGCAGCTCCGCGTGAGCGCATACGCCGCGCGCCTGCTGGACGGCCTTGACAGGCTGGACTGGACGGAATCCCTGAAGGAGATGCAGCGCAACTGGATTGGCCGAAGCGAAGGCGCAGAGATGGTGTTCAAGGTGGAATGTGACGGAGTGGAGCATGACGTAACCATCTTCACAACCCGCGCAGACACCGTTTTTGGCGTAACCTTCATGGTACTTGCCCCGGAAAGCGAGTGGGTGGAGAAACTTACATCGGCCAGTCAGAAGCCTCAGGTTGACGCCTATCTTGAGCAGGTAAAGAAAAAGACTGAGCGTGAACGTATGGCCGCAAAGGCCGTCACTGGCGTGTTCTCAGGCTCTTACGGAATAAATCCCCTTACCGGAGACAAGGTCCCTGTGTGGATTTCAGAATATGTCCTTGCAGGTTACGGCACCGGCGCCATCATGGCGGTTCCGGCCCACGACAGCCGTGACTACGCCTTTGCAAAGAAATTCGGCCTTCCCATCATTCCACTTATTGAAGGGGCCGATGTCTCTGAGCAAAGCCTTGACGCCAAGGAAGGCATCATGTGCAACAGCGGTTTCCTGAACGGGCTCACCGTTAAGCAGGCCATCCCCGCTGCTATTGATTACGTAGAGAAGCACGGAATTGGCCATCGCAAGGTGAATTTCCGTATCCGTGACGCCATATTCTCCCGTCAGCGCTATTGGGGAGAGCCTTTCCCCATCTACTACAAGGACGGCATTCCCACGCCGGTACCGTTTGAGGACCTTCCTCTCACTCTTCCGGAAATTGACCAGTACAAGCCCACTGAGGATGGCCAGCCGCCGCTTGCCCGCGCAAAGGACTGGACTTATAAGGGCTATCCGCTTGAAACCAGCACCATGCCCGGCTTCGCGGGCTCCAGCGCATACTATCTGCGCTATATGGATCCACGCAACGGTGAGGAACTGGTGAGCCATGAGGCAAATGATTACTGGAGGAGCGTAGACCTTTACGTTGGCGGCACGGAGCATGCTACCGGCCACCTTATCTACAGCCGTTTCTGGAACAAGTTCCTCTTTGACCTTGGTTATGTGTGTGAGGACGAACCTTTCCGCAAACTCATCAACCAGGGCATGATCCAGGGCCGCTCCAACTTTGTGTACATGATTCCCGGTACCAATAAGTTTGTATCGGCCGGTCTCAAGGACAAGTACCAGACCATCCCGGTGCACGTGGACGTGAACATTGTGTACAATGACCGCCTGGATATTGAGGCTTTCCGCGCCTGGAGGCCTGATTACAAGGATGCTGAGTTTGAACTTGAAAACGGGGAGTACATTTGCGGCTGGGCCATTGAAAAGATGTCCAAGAGCATGTACAACGTGGTTAACCCGGACAAGATATGTGATACATACGGGGCCGATACCCTCCGCCTCTATGAGATGTTCCTTGGCCCCATTGAGCAGGCAAAGCCCTGGGATACCAAGGGCATAGACGGCGTTAACCGCTTCCTCAAGAAGTTCTGGAGGCTGTTCTGGGACCGTGAGAAATGGCTGGTAACGGATGATGCTCCCACCAAGGATGAGCTCAAGGCCCTGCACAAACTTATCGGCAAAGCCCAGGAAGACATTGAGTGTTTCTCTTACAACACCACAATATCGGCCTTCATGATTGCCCTAAATGAGCTTGGAAACTGCTCCAAGAGGGCCATCCTGGAGCCTCTCACCATTGTCCTGAGCCCGTTTGCGCCGCACATTGCAGAGGAACTGTGGCATCAGCTTGGGCATGAGTCTTCCGTTGTGTACGCGCCGTTCCCGGAGTATGATGAGTCCCTGGCGGCAGATTCTTCCGTGAAATACCCCATCTCCTTTAATGGTAAGACAAGGTTCTTCCTGGATGTTCCGGCATCGGCCTCTCCCGCAGAGGTTGAGGCTCAGGTGAGGGCCCATGAGAGCACTCCCAAATACGTTGGAGACATGTCCATAGCCAAGGTCATTGTGGTTCCCGGACGCATTGTTAACGTTGTTCTTAAGAAGTAGCAGGATGGACAGGAAGAAAAAGATTCTCCTTGGGATTTACGATTACATTGTCATTACAATTGGCGTGGTGCTTTTTGTGATGGCCTGGCAGAGTTTCCTTCTTCCCAACAATATGATTGACGGCGGGCTCACCGGTGCATCGGCCCTGCTGTCAATGGTCACGGGCGTTTCCGTGGATATCTGGTACTTTGGCATAAACGTGCTCCTGCTTATCCTGGCCTGGATTATCCTGGGGCAGAGTTTCGGGATAAGGACAATCTACGCCATAGTGCTTTCAACGGCACTTTTCCGCGTGCTGGGAGATGAAAGCATGATGTTCCTGTGGTCAGTTGAAGGCCAGCCCCTGTATGTGGGAGACGGCATCCTGGTGCCAATTATCGGCGGTCTTCTGGAGGCCGTGGGCCTGGCGCTCATCATCATGAGGGGCGGCTCCACCGGAGGTACGGACATCCTGGCGCTCATTGTGAACAAGTTCTGGCCCATTACAATCGGCCGGTTTTACCTTTTTGCGGATTTTGTGGTCATTACCCTCCTTATCTTTGTCCCCGGCCACTGCTTCACGGATGTGGTTTACGGCTACGTCACAATGGGTGTCTGCGCCTATGTGCTGGACCTCATAATGCTGGGCAAGGACTCCACGGTGCAGGTTATTATCTTCTCCAATGAATATGAGAAGATAGGTAACTTCATCAACAATGATATGGAGAGGGGAGTGACCGCCCTCAAGGCAATTGGCTGGTACACCCGTGAGGACCGCAAGGTCCTTATGGTGATGCTCCGCAAGACTGAGCTCCCAGAGTTGGTGAAGGCCGTGAAGGACATTGACCCCAAGGCTTTTGTAACCGTTGTTCCCGCAAACAATGTTTACGGTGAAGGCTTTGACCAAATGAAAACAGGTATAGTCAAAAAGAAAAAATAGAGATATGCCCATCCTCAAAAAAACGCTGTTCACGCAAATCAAGGAGTGGCTCATGGTCACCCTGGGAATCCTTATCTATACCACTTCCTGGGCGCTTTTCCTCATCCCCAACAACCTCATTGGCGGGGGCGTTTCCGGTATAAGCTCCATGGTCCAGTATGCAACGCACGGTGCCGTACAGATGGGTTATACCTATTTCATCCTCAATGCAATCCTCATTGTTGCGGCAATGGTAATCCTTGGGATGGGATTTGGCGCAAAAACTATTTACGCCATTGTCCTGGCCTCAATAGCGCTGCGTTTCCTTCCGGGGTTCATTCCCGCAACCATCATCAAAACCCTGGCAATTGACAACGGCAAGCTCCTCAGCGTTCTCATGGGCGGCCTCCTGGCGGGTATCGGCATAGGAATGAGCATCTCCAACGGCGGCTCCACCGGTGGCACAGACATCATTGCACTTATCTATACAAAGTACCACAATGTGTCTCCCGGCAAGGTGATCCTGTTCCTGGATTTCATTATTATCGGCTCATCCCTCCTCATCCCTTCATTTGTGACTCAGCTGGACCCGGAAACGGGTTTTGCCGTGCTGGATTCGGCCGGAAATCCCGTCATGTTCAAGATGCCGTTTGCGGAGAAAGTCACTACGGTGCTGTACGGTCTCATTTTGGTGACTGTTAACAGCTACGTTCTGGATATGTACATTTCCGGTTCCCAGCAAAGCGTGCAGCTGTTCATCCTCTCCAAGAATTATGAGCAGATTGCCGATGCCATCACCCAGGACCTCCACCGCGGCGTAACCGTCCTGGACGGCCACGGCTGGTACACCAAGCAGGATACCAAGGTCCTCATGGTCCTTACCCGTAAAACAGACCTTAACCTGCTGCTCCGTTACATCAAGCAGCTGGATTCTCACGCATTCCTGTCCGTAAGCTCCGTTAACGGCGTGTACGGAAAGGGATTCGACACAATTAAGAAATAAACGCTCATTGACATATAGGGGTTTGCTCCCGGCGGCTGGCCTGTCACAAGCCAATGAACTATATTGTAATTGTTCTGGCTTCTTTCTGTGTACTTGTTGTAGCTGCTGTTATATACCTGATTGTGCGGCTGTACAGGAAAGAGGCCGAGATCCGGGCCATTGACATTAATCGGCCCGGCGCGGACAGTATGTATCCGTCCGGTTCTTCAAAGGACTTTACGATGACCGATCAGTTCCTCTACGACAGGTGTTGCCGGTATATGGTGGAAAGGAGGCCTTTCCTGGTGGTTGACTACCAGCTCCAGGACCTTGCCAATTCACTGTTTACCAACAGGTCTTATTTAAGCAAAACCATAAATCGTTTTTCAGGGAAAAATTTCAGGGCATACGTCAACTATTACCGTGTGATGTACGCAATGGAACTGTACAGGGCCAATATGAGCCTTAGAATTGACGATCTTGCACAGCTCTCCGGTTTCAGGAGCGAGTCATCGTTCCTAAACAGCTTCAAAAGCGTGATGGGGGAGCCTCCAAGCATTTGGTGTGCCAGGATCCGTAAAAAGTATAGGGATAAACTGAAAAAATGAAAACCGGCTGCCGGGACTGCCTACCCCTCTATCCCTTTCCAGGTTTCTGGAACCGGAGCCGTTACATCCACCTCAGTCTTCTTCACGGGGTGGATGAACTGTATATGGCGGGCCAGAAGGCTAATTCCGCCGTCTGGGTTGGAGCGCTTTGCGCCGTACTTGAGGTCTCCCTTGATGGGGCAGCCCATGTGTGACAGCTGGCAGCGGATCTGGTGGTGACGGCCGGTGAATAGCTCTATTTCCAGAAGGAAGTAGCGGTCCGTTGTTTGGATGAGGGTGTATTTGAGTTTGGCCTCCTTGCCGTTTTTGGAGACGTAGGACTTGTTCTGAGCCTCATTGCGGGTAAGGAAGTCCGTGAGGATGTCACTGTCTTTTGGAGGCCTTCCGGCCGTGAGCGCCCAGTAGGTCTTGTGGATTTCCCCCTTACGAAGCATCTCATTGAGCCTTTCCAGCGCCTTGGAGGTTTTTGCAAATACGCACACTCCGCTCACCGGCCGGTCCAGCCTGTGCGGAACGCCCATAAACACTTGCCCTGGCTTGCCGTCACGCTGTGCTATAAACGCCTTAAGTGTCTCTGACAGAGGCTCATCCCCAGTTTTATCTCCCTGCACTATTTCCCCGCTTCTCTTGTTGAAAATAAGAAGATGATTGTCCTCATAGAGGATACGGCTTTCAATGTCACCGTACTCTTTGGCCGATATTTCCCTGTATACGCTCATAATTACTGCAAATATAGTAAAAAAAAAGAGAGCCGGGAGGGAGGGCACTGAAAAAGTCCCTTTAAAGGTCGGCTAAACAAATTGAGGAAATGTTCAATTTATTTGGATATTTCCTCAATTATTTGTAACTTAACCTTTGTAAATCAAAGAGTTATGTTACCTACCCAGGGCGAAATACAGTTCAGCGAGCATGCTGTTCTCTATGATAAATTGGTGCCACAGAACCACTTGCTGAGACAAATCAACGACCTAATTGACTTCTGCTTCGTGTATGACGAGTTGACCAGTAAGTATTGCCTAAACAATGGCCGTACGGCAGAAGATCCCGTGCGGATGTTCAAGTACCTTTTGTTGAAAACCATCTACACATTGTCTGATGTGGACGTTGTTGAGCATTCCCGCTATGACTTGTCTTACAAATACTTTCTGGGAATGATGCCGGAGGATGACGTTATTGACCCCAGTTCTCTCTGCAAGTTCAGGAGGATGCGTCTCAAGGACGTAAACCTTCTGGATATGCTGATTGGCAAGACCGTTGCCATAGCTATTGAGAAAGGCATCATTAAGAGCGGAACCATCATCGTGGATGCTACACATACTGCATCCCGGTCCAATCCATATGCTCCCGTTGATATCTTGAAGCAGCGCTCAAAGTTGCTGAGGAAGGCAGTGTACATCATAGACGAAGACAGAAAAGGGACTCTTCCCCAGAAGAATGAAGATGATAACCTCGAGCATGAGATGGAATATGCAGAGACACTCATAAACCATCTTGCATCAGATCCGTTCATAAGTGAAATCCCGGCAGTAAAAGAGAAAATGAACCTGCTAGCCGAGACCGTTGATGACATTAAAGATCATTACAACACCTCCAAGGATAGAGAGGCAAGAGTTGGTCATAAGAGCACCGATGACGCATTCTTTGGGTATAAAACGCACATTGCTATGTCTCCGGAGAGAATAATTGTCGCAGCGACAGTCACGTCCGGGGAGAAGGGCGATGGCCCGGAATTGGACAACCTTGTCAGGAAAAGCCGTGATAATGGAGTAGATGTAGATGTCGTCGTTGGTGACGCGGCTTACTCCGGAAAGGAGAATATCCAAATGGCTGCAGAAGAAAACATTGAACTGGTAGCAAAACTCAATCCCTGTATAAGTCAGGGCTTCAGGAAAGAAGAAGATAAGTTCGATTACAACAAAGATGCTGGTATGTTTGTATGCCC
>JAFZML010000148.1 GCA_017553255.1 Bacteroidales bacterium
CCTTGTCGGCCTTCGGCCTCCGAATTACCATAGCGCTGTCTTTTTTTTGTACCTTTTTGTTTCTCATTGATTGAAGGGGCTACGCCCCCTCAAACACCCCCTTGTCGGCCTTCGGCCTCCGAATTACCATAGCAGTGTCTGTTTTTTATTTAAAAAATTGTATATTTGCATGATGTACTTTGAAACAAACTAAACACTATACCAAAATTATTAACATGAAAAAACTACTTGTAACTGCATTCTTTTTTGCGTTATGCTTGACAGTATTTGCTCAGGAAGAAACAGAAAAAGAGATGAAGAAGGGCTGGTCCTTCGGCCTTCTCCCTACCGCCACCTATTCCGTAGATAACGGCTTCCAGGCCGGCGCCTTCGGAGACGTATATTATTATGGAGACGGCTCCACATATCCGGATCCCCTCCACAAGATAAGCTGGGAAGTTTCATACTTCACTCACAGCCAGCGCATGCGTTTTTACCTGGCATATGACTCCAAGTATCTTATACCCAAGATGCGTGTGAATGCGTCCGTTACCTATGTGACAGACCCTTTGTACAGCTTTTGGGGCTTCAACGGACCTGCCGCGGTGCAGGATTATGACCTCTGGTCCAACAGGTATCTCTACTTGGATAATGGCAAGCAGGTAAACTACTATGGTATGAGCCGCAACATGCTCCGCGTGCTTGCAAACTTTCAGGGCCAGATCATCCCTCACCTCAACTGGGCTGCCGGCCTCAACTTCTGGTGGTGGACCCTCGGCGGTATGAATGACAGGGGTGTCAAGAGCCCGGACGGCAACAAACTCTTCTATGACACCAACCTCACCCAGTTTGAGTACTACAAATCAATCGGCGCCATCAAGGAGGCTGAAGCCCAGGGCGGCTATTCACTTGAGGTCAATGCCGGTGTAGTGTTCGACACCCGTGACATGGAGGCCGCTCCAAACAAGGGTATATGGGCCGAGGCTTACCTCAACGGCGCACCTTATGCCGGAAATCCCCAGACTGGCCTTTACAGCCCTTACCTTAAGGCCTGTATGTATTTCCGTCACTATGTGAGCATTCCCATTCCCATCCCGGCCGGAAATCCCGTATTTGCATACCGTCTTGCCTGGCAGCAGACCATTGCCGGTGAAACGCCCTTCTACATGATTCAGAACAATCCTCTGCTTGTCCAGCGCAACATGATTTCTGAAGGATTCGGCTCCAGCAACACTATCCGCGGTCTGCGTGAAAACCGTATCCTTGCAGAAGGCATGGCATGGGCAAACGCAGAACTTCGCATTAAGCTTGTCAAGTTCAAGCTCTTCAACCAGTTCTTCTACATTGCAGTTAACCCGTTCTTCGATGCCGGTATCATCACCAAGCCTTACCGCGCAGATGCCCTTCAGGGTATTATCAAGGATGCCAGGCTTGTTGACCAGCCTGAATATGCATCATACAAGGCATATCTGGAGGGTGAGCCCAAGAAGGCAAATGACCTTGCAAGATTCAACGCCCTTCACGATACCAACTACAACGGCACAGTCTACGACGAATCCAACATGAAGAAGGTCATCATGAGCGCCGGCGCCGGTCTCAAGATCGCAATGAACCAGAACTTCATTATTTCGGCCGATTTTGCAAAGTGCCTCACTCCCGGCCTTGACGCTGGTCTCTGGATTGGTATCGGCATTAACTATCAGTTCTAAGCTATGAGAAAAATCTACAATGCTGTGGCTATCGGCCTGATAGCCCTTTCACTCAGCGGTTGCGTTGCGGGTAAATTCATGTCCAATTATGCGCTTACGCCTTCAACCCATGGCGTGGCCGATATCGACCGTACCCGCGCAAAGGCAGATTCCCTGCTTCCCGGCTCTACCGCCTGGTACGACGGCCTCAAGGCCCAGGGTATCCTCAAGGACACCTGGACCACCAGCTGGGACAACAAGAACATCCACGCATGCTATGTTCCCGCAAAGGACCCTGCAAATGCCCAGGGCACCGCTATAGTGGTTCACGGTTACGGAGACAACCACTTTGTATTCCTCTATCTTGTACGCATGTACAGGGACGACTTCAACTTCAACGTCCTGTTCCCGGACCTCCAGTATCATGGTTACTCGGAAGGTGATGAAATCCAGATGGGCTGGTTTGACCGCCTTGACGTTGAGAAGTGGATTCCCATTGCACATGAGCTCTTTAACGATGACTTCATGGTGCTTCACGGCGTGTCAATGGGCGGCGCAACCGTCATGATGACTTCCGGCGATGAACTCCCTGAATATGTGAAGGCCATTGTGGAGGACTGCGGTTATGCCTCCATGGTCAAGCAGTTCAACCAGAACCGCAAGGAAAGCTTCGGCTTCATTCCCCCGGATGTTCTCCAGAGCGCCAGCCTTGTTACCAAGAAGAAATACGGATGGGGCTTCTGGGAGGCTTCTTCAGTGGAGCAGCTCAAAAAGAGCACCGTTCCCATGCTCTTCATCCATGGTGACGCAGATGACTTTGTGCCTTTCAGTCACCTCCAGTTGAATTACGATGCCAAGAAACAGGGCTATAAGGAAATGTACGTGTGCCCCGGAGCCGTTCACGCAAATTCCTTTGCAAAGGATCCGGAAACCTACAAGGGCCGCTGCCTCAACTTCATCAAAACCGTCAAGAACATGATTTCCCTTGGGATTTATCCTGACGGCACCAACAGAGCTTATATCGTTAACAAATAGTTCTTTACTAAAGCCCCTCTCCAC
>JAFZML010000149.1 GCA_017553255.1 Bacteroidales bacterium
GAAAACGCAGCTGCGGCATAAAATAATGATTGTCTTACCATAACTCTACAAAGATACTATAAAAATTATTAAATTTGCAGGCTAAAACAATTTGCTATGGCAGAGAACACGCTGTTGGAGAAGGTTTTGAGCCTTCAGGACAAATACAAGAAGCTGGAAGAGCAGTTGGCAAGCCCTGAGGTTATTGCCGATATGAAAAAGTTTGTCCAGCTTAACAAAGATTACAAGGAGCTGCAGCCCATCATTGCCGCCGGCCTGGAGTACAAGAGGCTGGTGGATGAACTCTCGCAGGCAAAGGACATCCTCATGAATGAAAAGGATGAGGACCTGAAGGAGATGGCCAGGGAAGAAGTGGCCGATATTGAGCCCAAGCTTCCGGAAATGGAGCAGCAGATAAAGCTCCTCCTTATCCCCGCAGACCCTGACGACAGCAAGAATGCCATGGTGGAAATCCGCGGCGGCACCGGAGGAGATGAAGCGGCTATCTTTGCCGGAGACCTCTTCCGCATGTACCAGCATTACGCAGAGCGCAGGGGCTGGAAGCTTGAGGTCACAGACCAGGCTCCCGGCACCAGCGGCGGTTACAAGCAAATTGTTTTCAAGCTTTCCAGCAGCCAGGACGGTGTTTACGGCATCATGAAATATGAGTCCGGCGTACACCGCGTGCAGCGCGTTCCCCAAACGGAAACCCAGGGCCGAATCCAAACCTCGGCCGCTTCCGTAGCCGTTTTCCCGGAGGCCGGTGAATTTGACATTGAGCTCAATCCCGCGGATATCAGAAAGGATCTCTTCTGCGCATCAGGCCCCGGCGGCCAGGGCGTCAACACCACTTATTCGGCCGTACGCCTTACCCACATCCCTTCAGGAATTGTGGTACAGTGCCAGGAGGAGCGTTCCCAGCTCAAGAACCTTGACAGGGCTATGGAAGAGCTCCGTACCCGCCTGTACAACATGGAGCACCAGAAATATCTGGACGGCATTGCCGCAAAGCGTAAAACCATGGTTTCCACCGGAGACCGCAGCGCAAAAATCCGCACGTACAATTACCCTCAGGGCCGCGTAACGGACCACCGCATTGGCTGGAGCATGTACAACCTGCCCGTTTTTATGGACGGAGATATCCAGGAGTGCATAGACCAGCTCCAGATTGCAGAAAACGCAGAACGTCTTAAAGAAGCAGGGGAGGAATAATCCATGGCACGCAACAGAGAAGAAGTACAGGCTCTTGGCCGAAAAAGTGTATACAGCCAAACCTACGCTCCGGAGGTTCTTGAGGCCTTTGAGAACGTGCATAAGGAAAACGACTACTGGGTACGTTTCAACTGCCCTGAATTCACCACCCTTTGCCCCATTACGGGCCAGCCGGACTTTGCGGAAATCCGCATCAGCTATGTCCCGGATGTGAAAATGGTGGAGTCAAAGTCCCTTAAGCTGTATCTTTTCAGCTTCCGCTCAAACGGAGATTTCCATGAGGACTGCGTGAACACCATCATGAAGGACCTCATAAAGCTCATGGACCCCAAGTACATTGAGGTTACGGGTTTCTTCACGCCCCGCGGCGGCATCTCAATCTATCCCTACGCAAATTACGGCCGTCCCGGCACAAAGTGGGAACAGCTTGCATGGGAAAGGCTTAGCCGCCATGAATAATTAATCTTTGGGAACAGCGGCCAGGGTGATGCGCGCCTGAGCGCATCTGCGGCCGCCTACGCTTAGTGAGGCGTCAGAAATGTACAGTCCGCCCTTGGATTCCAGGAGGCGGGCTGTTATTTCACAGAGGTCTCCTGGACGCACAGTACCGCGGAATTTCACTGCGTCCAGGCCGCGGTACATCACAAGATTGTCCTTGAACACTTCCACAAACAGCTGGCTGCAGGCCTGGGCCATTATTTCACAAAGGATTACCCCCGGGACAATGGGGTTACCGGGGAAGTGGCCCTGGCAGTAGAAGGGATCATCAGGGATGCGGTACGTGGCGTGGCACACGCCTTCCGCGTCCAGGGACATTGAGTCCAGAAGAAGCATGGCGCCCCTGTGGGGGAGCACCTCCATTATGCCGTTCCTATCCATTGTAGGGCCTGAAAGCTACGCAGGCATTATGGCCGCCAAAACCAAAGGAATTGGAAAGGCCCAGGGTGAGCGGAGTCTTGACCGCCACATTGGGGGTGTAGTCAAGGTCACACTCAGGATCAGGCGTGTCCAGATTGATGGTGGGAGGGCAAATGCCGTCACGGAGGGCAAGGAGCGTAGCAATTGCCTCTGCGGCACCTGCAGCGCCAAACATGTGGCCGGTCATGGACTTGGTGGAGGAGATATGGGCCTTGTACGCGAAGTCTCCAAGGGCCACCTTGCAGGCCAGGGTTTCCGCTAAGTCGTTGAGGTGGGTGCCTGTGCCGTGGGCATTGATGTAGAGGTTGTCCTTTGCGGGATCAAAGCCGGCCTCTGCAAGTGCATCGCATATAGAACGGGCCTGAGTGCTGGCATCCGGGCGGGGTGCGGTGGCGTGGTAGGCGTCGCAGGTGTTGCCGTAACCCACAATTTCACCGTAGATGGTGGCTCCGCGCTCAAGGGCGTGGTCCAGGGATTCAAGGATAAGGACTGCGGCGCCGTCCCCCATTACAAAGCCCTGCCTGTTTGCGTTGAAGGGGAGTGAAGAGTATTTGGGATCCGTGGCGCGGGTGAGGGCCTTGGCATTGTAGAAGCCAGCCACTCCAAGAGGAATTGAGGCGTGCTCTGAGCCGCCGGCTATGATTGCATCGGCATAACCGTGACGCACAGCCCTGAAGGCCTCTCCAATGCAGTGGGAAGAGGTTGCGCAGGCGGTGACAATATCCAGGCAGGGGCCCTTTGCCTGATGCTTGATGGCAATGTGGCCGGCCGCTATGTTGGATATCATTGTGGCTATGAAAAGGGGAGAGATCCACTTTCCGGTGGGGTCCTCAATCATTTTGGCGGTTTCCCTGTACTGGACGTCAAAGCCGCCAATGCCGGAGCCTACGTAAACACCAAGCCTGTAGGGGTCTATGTTAACATCGGCCTCAAGACCGGACTGCTTCACGGCCTGCCAGGCGGCTGCCATTGCGTAAAGGGTGAAGTTGTCCTGCTTGCGTACGAAGGGTTTGTCCATGCCGTACTGCTCCGGGTCAAAGTCTTTCACTTTGCCGGCAAAGGTAACGGGCATATCCTTGAATTCCTCAACGTAATCTATGCCGCACACTCCGTCTATAAGGTTTTTCCAGAATGTGTCCACATCCTTTCCCACGGAGGAAATAACCCCCATACCTGTCACTACAACTCTCTTAGCATCCATATATTGAACTCTTTTCTTTCATTACTTTCTCTGCGCCATGGACAATGTCCAGGACAATGTCACGGGCACATTCTTCCTGCTGGCACATCCCCGCCACTTCTCCGGCCAGGAAACTGCCATGGGCAAGGTCTCCGTCAAACACGGCCTTTCGGAGGGATCCCGTGCCGAATGCGCGGATTTCATCCGGGCTCACGGAAGGGTCTGCTTCCATTTTTGCAAACTCCTTTGCAAATGGCGTTTTAAGCCCGCGCACAGCATCCTGAAGGCTTCTGCCGGTTACCATTGTGCCTATGTCCGAGGCCTTGATGAGCCTCTCCTTGTAAACGGGGTGGACACTGCATTCACGGGCCATGAGGAAGCGGGTTCCAAGCTGCACGCCGCATGCGCCAAGCATGAACGCGGCGGCAGCGCCCCGGCCGTCAAATATGCCGCCTGCGGCAATTACAGGAATATCCACGGCATCTACAATTTGCGGAATTAGGGCCATTGTGTGGGTTTCCCCAATGTGGCCTCCGGATTCAGCGCCTTCTGCTACTATTGCCGTTGCACCCAGCTCCTGCATCTTGCGGGCGTATGCCACGGAAGCGACAACGGGGATAACCTTTATGCCGGCTTCCTTCCACATGTCCATGAACCGTGCTGGTGAGCCTGCGCCGGTTGTGACAATCTTGACGCCTTCTTCCACAACCAGAGAAGCAATCTCTGCGGCATCCGGCGCTGCAAGCATGATGTTTACGCCAAATGGTTTGTCCGTGAGAGCGCGGGCTTTCCTGATTTCCTCACGCACGGCTTCCTTTCCGTAATTCACGGCCGATATAAGCCCCAGCCCCCCGGCCTCCGATACGGCCGCGGCAAGGGTAGAATCGGCAATCCAGGCCATCCCGCCCTGAAAAACGGGATACTCAATGCCTAATATTTCGCAAATCACGGATTTTAACATCCTGCAAAGATAATATTATTTCTTGGAACGGCGGCGCCTCTCACGCACGCGCATTGCACTTTCCACCATAAGCTGGTCCTGGAAGCAGCTGCGGGCCGCCAGGAAATTGCAGATGCATATTATTAGCGGGAAAATGACGCTCCAGCCGAACACCGGGCCTTCCCAGGTGAAGTACATCCACGCCAGCCAGCCCTGCATGCCCAGCGCCACTATGGCGCCAAGCGTTGCCAGCCTCATTTGCAGGATGAGGGACTTGAAGCCCACAAGAGCCAGCCAAACCAGCGCTGTAAGTATGCCCAGGAGTATCCCAAAGTAGGGTTTCTGAAGCTGCCAGTATGAAACTTTAACCATTCCGTCAGGATCTGCAACACTGTACGCAGTTCCAAAACACAGGGCCAGCACAAGGCCCACAGATATAGCCAGATAAAGTGTTTGTATTCTTTGCCACATAATAATGCAAAGATATAAAAAAAGTAGCTATCTTCGCAGTTAATGATTCACATAATGGGCATAGTGAACCTCACTCCGGACTCGTTCTACAGCGGGAGCCGCACCGCCACGTGTGACTTTATGCCCAAAGTCCGTCAAATGCTCCAGGATGGGGCCGATGTTATTGATATCGGCGCCTGCAGCACCCGTCCCGGTGCCCCCAGGCCCTCCCTTGAAGAGGAATGGGCCCGTCTTGAACCGGCGCTGGTGGAGATTGCGGGGAGCACCCCTCCGGGGGCTTGTCCACCCCCGGACAAGTATAGGGGGAGGGGCCCAAAGCTGGTGCGAAGCACCTGCGCCTGGGAGGGGCC
>JAFZML010000150.1 GCA_017553255.1 Bacteroidales bacterium
CATCCGCCGCTGCTATTACTGTGACTTTGAAAACGCCGTGCAGCTGCGTAAGGAACTCTTTGCAACCGGGGAACTTGACTGGTATTTCCTGGACAATGACAGAGCCAACCTCCAGATGATGCCCTATGAAAGCTTTGCCGATATCTGTGCCCAGCTTGTAAAATACCCCTTCCGTGCAAAGCCCTGCTACCTGGAGGGCGTATGGGGCGGAAGCTATATGACAAAGCTCCGCCATCTCCCGGAAAAGATGCGTAACGCCGCCTGGGTGTTTGACTTCATCCCCATGGAGGTGAGCGTACTTGTAGAGGCCGGAAATGAGAAACTGGACATAAACTACTGCTCCTTTGTGCACAAGGAGGGCGTAAACCTCATGGGAGAAACCTGCGTCAAGAAGTACAAGGGTTATTTCCCCATCCGCTTCAACTGGGACGACTCCTACCACAGCACCGGCAACATGAGCATACAGTGCCACAGCGGCGGCAAGTTCAACGTGGAGAACTACAATGAATTCGGCAGGCAGGATGAGAGTTACTATGTTGTTGTGACCGGCCACGAAGCAAAGACCTTCATCGGCTTCAGGGATGATGCCGACATCCCGCAGTTTTTCAAAGAGATTGAGGCGGCCGATACAGAGCACAAGGAGTGCGACTACATGAAGTACGTGAGCTATGAGGAATCCAAGCCCGGCCTCCAGGTGATGCTCCCCGCCGGAACCATCCACTCCAGCGGCCGAAACCAGGTAATCCTGGAAATAGGCTCCCTCACAATAGGCTCCTATACATATAAGATGTACGACTACCTCCGCCTGGACTTTGACGGCAAGCAGCGCCCCATCCACACACATCTTGGAGAGCTCAACGTGCGGCAGGACCGCCGGTACAGTGAAATCCACAATCCGGAAAGCCCGGAATACATAGTCCAGAAACCAAGACTGGCCGAAGAAGGTGACGGCTGGCAGGAGTACATCCTTGGAGAGAACCCCCAGATGTACATTTCCCTCCGCCGCCTGGAGTTTGAAAAGGAGTGCCTGCAGGATACCCGCGGCGAGAAGTTCCACGTACTCACCCTTGTGGACGGAGACCATATCCGCATACGGAGCGTAGAGCATCCGGAGCGTTTCTTTGACCTTGATTTCATGGAAATTGCCTGCGTGCCGGCATCCATGGGAAAATATGTAATTGAAAACCTGGGCAAGGAGCCCATCAGAGTCCACAAGACCTGCCTCAGAGACGGTTATGAGTATGACCCTGCTTGACGTAGGCGGCAGCTATATCAAGTGTGCCGACGGCCGAAAGATTCCCGTTCCCTCCAAGGGAACCCGGGAAGAGATTGCCGCGGCGCTGAAGGCAGCCGTCACCCCCGGCCTGGCCGGTGGGCTTGTGGGCATATCCATCCCGGGGCCGTTCAATTACAAGGAAGGAATCTTCCTCATGAAGCACAAGTACGCTGAGGTTTACGGAGAAAAGTTTGCATCCCTTGCAGGTATCCCTGAAGGCGTTACCGTAAAATACATGCACGACGTAAACGCCCCGCTGGCCGGAGCCCTGAAACTCCTGAACCTTAAGGACGCCGCCCTCGTGACCCTTGGCACCGGCCTTGGCTTCAGCTATGCCCTTGACGGAAAGGTCTTTGAAAACGAAAACGGCTCCCCGGCAATGAGCCTCTGGAACACCCCTTGGGAAGGAGGTATCCTGGAAGACTATGTGAGTGCCCGGGCCATAAGTACCGGCTATACCCGCAAAACCGGCAAGCCCTGCAGGAGCGCCTTTGAGGCCGCCCGTATGGCCGATTACGGAGACCTTGACGCAATGGAGGTGTATTCCGACATGGGCGCCGTCCTTGGAAAGGCCCTCTGCCCGGTGCTGGACAGCCTTGGAATCAAGACCCTCCTTATGGGCGGCCAGATATCCCGCTCCCTCAGCCTCTTTGCCCGCCCGCTTCAGGCCGAATTACCTGACGTAGCCATTGAAATGGCCCCGGAAAGCGCTGTGTTTGAAGGGCTCGCAACACTATTTGAATAAATACCAAACTATTAACCAATATGACTAACAGACACTCAGTCAGAACCATTATCACGGCAGCGGCTTTCCTTTTGGGGCTTGCCCTGGCTCCTCCTGTATGGAGCCAGAGCCGCACGGTAAACGGCCTTGTCCTTGACGAGACCGAGGCTCCGGTAGCCGGAGCGTTCGTGACCGTGAAAAACGAGACCCGCGGCGTTATGACCGACGGCGCCGGACGCTTTGACATCTCTGTGAAGTCCACGGATGTTCTCATAGTGAGCTTCCTGGGCTATGAAGACGAGCAGGTTCCCGTGGGCAACCAGAAGGACATCCTTGTAAAGCTGGTGCCTCAGGCCAACCAGCTTGAAGAGGTTGTGAAAGTGGCCTACGGTACACAGAAAAAGGCTTCCATCATTGGTTCAATCACAACTGTGGATGCAGAGCAGCTGAAATCCCCCATCGGCCAGCTTTCAACAGGCCTTGCCGGTAAACTTGCCGGCGTTGTGGCCGTCCAGCACACCGGTGAACCGGGTTCCAGCGCAGAATTCTGGATCCGTGGCGTGAACACCTTCGGCGCCAATTCCTACCCCCTTATCCTGGTGGACGGCGTTGAGCGTTCCATGGACCTTGTAGATACTGAGGACATTGCCTCATTCTCCATCCTGAAGGACGCAACTGCAACGGCCCTTTACGGCGTACGTGGTGCAAACGGCATTGTGCTCATCACCACCCGCCGTGGCTCAGAGTCCAAGCCCAAGGTAAACGTCAAGGTTGAATCAGGCTTCACATCCCCCACCCAGCTACCCCAGATGGCATCGGCCGAGCAGTTTATAGATTACCTCAACATGATGAAGCCCGGCACCATTGACGAATACGCCAAAAGGATGTACCTCTCCGGAACGGACCCGGACCTCTATCCCAATGTGGACTGGATCCATGAGATTTTCAAGCAGCAGGCAATGACCCTCAAGGCCAACGTCAACGTAACGGGCGGTACCAAGAACGTGCGTTACTACGCCGGCGGCTCATACTATTTTGAGGACGGTATCTTCAACGTGGAAAAGAACGACCGCTACAATTCCCAGATGAATTACAGCAGGTTCAACTTCCGCACAAACGTGGATATCAACATCACAAAGTCCACCACCCTTGGAATGGACATATCCACGCAGTTCACAAAGAAGAACCAGCCCGGAACAAGCCTCAGCGACATCTACAACTACACAATGCAGATTACGCCCATCGGCTTCCCCAAGGTGTTCAGTGACGGTACCCTCTCCAATCCCGAGACCGGCCACAACCCCTACAACATGATCAACAACATGGGCTATGCAACCTTAAACACGCAGAACGCCCAGACTACGGTGGCCCTTACCCAGGACTTCTCTGAAATCATAACCGAAGGTCTTACGGCCAAGGTCCAGGTTTCCTGGGACGCCCGCACTGCATCTTCCGTAACCAACGGAATCCTGCCCAGGGTATACTACATGGACCCCGCCACCAGGGAATACATCCCCCAGAACAACACCGCCGGATACATCAACGTCTCCAGCTCCTCCCAGAGCGGTTACACGGTGCTGAACGTGGAGGCATCGGTCAATTATGAACGCACTTTCGCCTCCCGTCACAGGGTGAGCGGAATGTTCCTCTATTACCTCAGGGACCGCAGCAACACCCACCCCGGCTACGACTACTGGGAAACCTTCCCGCGCAAGAGCCTGGGTATCGCAGGACGTGCCACCTACTCCTACAGAGACCGTTATTTTGCGGAGTTCAACTTTGGTTACAACGGCTCTGAGAACTTCTCCCCGGGCCACCGCTTCGGTTTCTTCCCTTCGGCCGCCCTGGGTTACATCATTTCCAACGAGAAATTCTGGGATCCCATCAAGGACGTCGTATCCCTGCTCAAGTTCAAGGCATCCATAGGTAAGGTTGGTAATGACCAGATTGGCGGCGGACGCCGCTTCGGCTACAACACCACCATGGATATCACGGGCGTGAACGGATTCAGCTGGGGTGAACAGAGAAGCAGCTGGGTGGACGGTGTGGCAACCGGTGAGATTGGCAACCCCGACATTGAATGGGAAGAGGCCCTGAAGCGTAACCTGGGCTTTGAACTGAACCTGTTCAGGGACCACCTCAAGTTCCAGTTCGACTATTTCAACGACTATCGCAGCGGCATCTTCATCACCCGCCAGAGCCTTCCGGACGCCGTGGGTCTGAGGAAAACCCAATACGTGAACATAGGTGAGATGCAGAACGCCGGCTTTGATATGTCGGCCCAGTTCGACTGGCTGTTCGGGAACGGATTCTCCGTCTCTACCCGCGGCAACTTCACCTTCAACCGCAACCGCCGCGTGTACGACGACAAACCGGACCAGATATGGCCCTACCAGAATACCGCCGGCTTTGCAAACAACCAGCAGAGGGGTCTCATCGCGGAGGGCCTGTTCATGACCCAGGAAGAAATTGACGCCTGGCCCAGCCAATATGGCCGTGATCTCCAGCCCGGCGACATCAAGTACCGCGACGTAAACGGTGACGGCATTGTGAACGACTTCGACATGGTGCCTATCGGCTATACCACCATCCCTGAAATCAACTACGGATTCGGCCTCAGCCTTGGCTGGAAGGGCATAGACGCCAGCGTCTTCTTTAGCGGAATGGCCCACGTGACACGCTTTATCGGCGGATACAACCTCTACGGCGGCGCCGCCACCAACGTCCTTATCCAGGGACAGGTCTTTGCCGATGTAATTGAGCGCAGCTGGTCAGTAACGGGAGATCCTCACGCCGAATATCCCCGCTTCACCGTTGAAGCATCGGCCAACAACCAGGTCAGGAGCACCTTCTGGCAGAAGGATATGAGCTTCCTCCGCCTCAAGAACGCGGAGCTGGGCTATACCCTCCCCAAGAAATGGACCAAGAAGGCTGGAATGAGCGCCGTACGCTTCTACGTCCAGGGAGTCAACCTCCTTACCTTCTCCAAGTTCAAGCTCTGGGATCCGGAACTTGAATCCTCTTACGGCAACGTGTACCCGCTCACGCGCAACGTAAGCCTTGGCCTCAACATCAACTTCTAAAGACGCTGCGCCATGAAAAAGATATTTATACTTGCTTTCCTTGCAATAGCCGCCGTGAGCTGCGATTCCTTCTTTGACATCAACCTCAAGGACCAGCCCACACTGGAAGATACAATGAGCCGTTCCAGTACCGTAAAACGCTATCTGGCACATCTGTACTCATATATTCCCAGGGATGAGAACATCCGTAACTACGAAGGCGCAACGGTCCTCCGCTCCGATGAATCCCTGGTTGCAAAATCCCAGTACGAGACCTTCTGGTACAAGGTCCGCCGCGGTGAATACGGCGCGGACAACTCAGTGGATGACGGCAGCGCCAACCCCTGGAAGCGTTTCTACACGGGTATCAACGAATGCACCACTTTCATAAACAATATAGATAAGGACGTTGAAGACTCTCCCAGGCTTGTGGAGCAGATGATTGGTGAAGCCCGCTTCCTCAGGGCATACTTCTACTTTGTGCTCCTGAGGCAGTACGGCCCCGTCATAGTATGGGGAGACCAGGCCGCCGACCAGGGCGTAAAGGCCGAAACCCTTGACCGTAACACCCTTGACGAGAACTTCGACTTCATTATCTCAGAGCTTGACAAAGCCATTGAGCTCCTTTGCTACGAGGTAAACGACGACGGCCTTGGCCTTAGCATAGCCTCCAACAAGGGACGCGCCACAAAGGGTGCCGCAATGGCCCTCAAGACCCGCGTTCTCCTGTTCCGTGCGTCTCCCCTGTACAACGGCCAGGGCGGCAGCGGAATCTTCAGCGGCCTCACCAACTCCAGGAATGAGAAACTGTTCCCGGAATATGACGCTGCCAAGTGGGACGACGTAGTAAAATCGGCCGAGGATCTTCTTGAGCTTGGCCGGTACAGCCTTGCCACATCGGCCTCTACCGGCACTCCACTCCAGAAGGCCGCGGCCAATTACCAGTGCACCTGGTTCCAGAACTGGAGCATAAACCAGGAGATTATCTGGGGCTGGTGGTACCGCGCCTGGGGTGACGAATCCCTTGGCAAGGGCTGCGACGTTGCATACGCCGCTCCCTCGGGAGGCCGCATAGCCCTTGCAGGCTATTCCCTTACTTCCCCGTCCCTGAAACTTGTTGACGCCTATCCCATGTGGGAGAACGGCCGCTACCCTGTCCTTGGTTATGCCAAGACCGGTGGAATGCTGGATTACTCCCGCCCGCTCATAGACCCTCTCTCAGGGTATCAGGCAACAGGCTGGACAGAGAATTTCCAGCAGGAAGTGGACGTTGATCCCGCCTGGGCAACGCCCATCAAGGCCCACAACAGCACGGTTGGCCGTGACGCCCGTTATTACTCCAACTTTGTTCCCAACGGGTTCTGGTGGCCTTCTTCCACAACCGCATCCGGCGGCCCTATGAAGTTCACCTGCTTCAACAGCCCCGCAGCAACTTCACCTTACTCTGAGACCGAGGCCTGCAACCGCGTAGGTTATGTCTGGCGCCGTCTTTACAAGGCGGGAAATCCCCTGAAAGACCTCACCGCAGACTACCAGAGCATGAGCTACGTTTATCCCGCCTTCCGTCTGGCCGAAGTTTACCTGAGCTACGCCGAAGCCCTGAATGAGAGAACCGCCCGAGATGCCGCCAAGGCCATAGAGTATATAGACAAGGTGCGTGAACGCAGCGGTCTTCCCGGCCTACTCACTTCCTACCCCGACATTGACTTAATGAATGCCGAAGGCACCTCCACCGTTGGAGAAGTCACCCGCACCGGCCGCGAATGGCTTCGCTGGATCATTCTCCAGGAACGCATGTGCGAATTTGCAATGGAAGGCCAACGCCACTACGACATGATGCGCTGGATGAAGGCAATGGAAGAGTACAACGTAGAGAACTGGACCCTGCACGTAACCGCCGACAACTATGAAGACTCTTATGAAAGAGTAAGCACTGACTACATCGGCGGAAGGTCCAAGTTTGCAGAAAGGGACTATCTCTTCCCCGTGGGCTCACCCCAGATTTCCCAGATGACCAGTTTCACCCAGAACCCCGGCTGGTAGCCGCTAAAAGAGAATGAATATGAAAACAAGAATACTTTTACTTGCGGCTTTTACCCTTCTTGCAAGTTCCTGCCTGAAGGACGACAGGCTCAATTTCATGGTGGACGACAGCTTCGGCCTTACCGCCAGGCAGTCCGTGGTTGAAGCCTCCATCCATACCGGAAACTGCAGCGTGGGCATAGCCAAAAACGGCATTGGCTCCGCTTCGGCATCCGTAGATATCGTTTCCGGCCAGGCTGCCGATAAAGCTGCCCTGGATGCATACAATACTGAAAACGGCACCGCTTATCAGGCCATTCCCGCGTATCTGTATGAACTTTCAGACACCCGGTTGGAGTACTCGGAGAAAGAGGTTGTGAAGGAAGTAACCATCTCCTGGGATGCAAGTCTTGTGGCCAAGATGATGGAGACGGGTGCGGACTATGTAATCCCGCTCTCCATCTCATCTGAGAAACTGAACGTGAACTCAGACCACAGTTTCCTCATGGTCCACCTCAACCGTTCCACCCTCTCCGTAGAACAGGCCCGCCAGGTCCGCTCCATTGAGGCCAAAGCCGTAGAGGCCGATGAATCAGGCAATACTCCTGAGCTCAAGGAGACCATCACCCTTGACCTTTCCATGGACCATACCATCAAGAACGTTGGCATGACGCTCCCCGTAGCCATTGACAACAGCCTTGTGAGCACCTTCAATGAGGATGAGGAAGACGAGTGGGTTGCCGCTCCAGAAGGACTTGTGAGCATTGTTTCGGATGAGGTTACAATTCCGGAGGGCGCTAATTCGGCCACCTTCCAGGTGATTCTGGATAAGAGCAAACTTCCCTTCAAGGACGGGAAGCTCCAGGTGTTCCCCAACTACGTTGTTCCTGTAGCCGTGAGCGCAGACAACCTGAAGGCCACAATGTCCGGCAAGGAATTCGCCCTCAAGGGCCTGGGCCTTGGCAATATGGCAACCTACATTTGCGTAAGCTACGCGATGAACGGCATCTCAGTGGTTGTCCGCGAATGGGGCCGATACTCCCAGGACACCGCCTGGTACAGTGATCTGGAAGGCTTTGCAAGCAGCGCAGACCGCACAATTGCGATGGACGACAATTACGTCTACGTTTCCCACTCCAGCGGAACCGCGGGCCTCTATGCCCTAAGCCGCTCAAACGGCAGCTTTGTGAAAAAGCTGGACGTGAGCACAACCGAAGGCGGCACCTGCACCCATCCCGTCTCCTGCGTAAGGATGATAAAGAATGAGGCCGGGGCCGATATCCTCACTTTCTGCTCCCTCAAGGTTGAAGGCAATGAACACCTCTATGTATACGCATACGTGAACGGCACGGACGCCGCCCCCGTACGCATCCTTGACTTCCTGAAGGACAACAAGGGCGGAGCCAACGACTGGCGCCGTTACGGAGACCGCTTCACCGTGGAAGGCACCTGGCAGAACGGAAAACTGTGGTTCCTCACCTGGCACGACGGCGCATACGGAAAGATGCTTGGATTCCATCTTGTGAACGGAGAAATAGTGAACCCCGAGGACCCTGAGGATTATTTTATCCCCAGTGACGCCGCCGGCATCAAGGACGTTGTACGCTATCCCGGCTGGGATAATTTCCTTGTCACACGTAATGGACGCGGAAATATCTACAGCATAGGAGACCCCGGCGCCAACGGTTGGATAACCCTCGATGATCAGAAGCAGATAAACGCCCTTAGCCTTACCTACGGCTACAATTTCTTTGATTTCCACGGCGAGAACTACATGGCCTTCATGCAGCTTGACGGTGAAAACGCCGTGCGCGGAAAACTTGTGATAATGGACAACAAGGCCGAATCCGCCATCCAGTTCCCGGACCAGCTTGACTGGTACGCGGAGAACATGACTCCGGATGAAGGAGAAGACCTTCCGGAGGGCCTCCGCTACTTCCCTATCCAGAACGCAGAGGACTTTGAGGCCAAATCCTCCATTACCGCCAGTCACTCCGTAGGAGACTGCACCGTGCGATACATAGACGGTAGCACGTATGTTGCAGTGCTTATGCAGGGCTGTGGATTAAGCCTTTTCCAACTCCAGTAAATGAAGAACATAGCACTTATCATTCTCACTCTCATTCTCTCCGCCTCAGGCTGCAGGGAAGAAAAATCTGCTGCGGCAAAGGCCCAGCCTGCCGTAAGGGTTGAAATCACCTCCTGCGGTGCCCGTAACCTTGATTTCAAGGTAAACACCATTGACGCGGCGTCCGTGCGTTACGGCGTGGGCGTGACGGAAGATGAGGCCCAGGGCCTTGCCATAAGCGCCCAAACCTCTACCAGCGGTCCGGACGTCCTTGAACTCTCATGGGCGGGCCTTGAGCCCCTCTCTGAGTACTGGCTGTGCGTGAAGGGAATAGGCCCTGCCGGTGAAGAGGGGAAATGGGAAACCGTTTCCTTCAAAACCCTGGAAGAGCGCGTTGGAGTGCCCACCTTTACGGATATCAGCCTTGTTGGTTACTGGCACCGTGAACCTTACAATTGGGACGCGGCCCGCTTTGCCCCCCACGTGAGCTGGAAGGCTCCTGACGGCACTGAGAAGTGGCTCTTTGAAGGCTTCCTCTTCCTGGAAGGTGCGGCCGGAGGTAAGACTATGGTCATAGCCCCCTCCGGGGAATCGGCCGATAAAACCGTTTGGCAGTATCAGCTGGAACTTTGGCTTGGAACCGGCGGCTCCGTGAGTGAGCTTGACAAGGCGTGTGAGGAGGTTGCATCAAGGATTGGCGCTCCGGCAAAGAAGCGCGGAGTAATTATCGGCATCCCGGATGCAATCATGTTCCAGCGGTTCTCAGACAAAACCTCCTCCACCACTTACTGGGGAGACGGCCTGGACTTTGCCTCCGTGGAAAACCGCCTGAAGGCACTCTACTGGTACATAGACTCCGCAAGGGCTATGTTCAGCCGGCTTAACACAAAGTATCTGGAGCTTTCCGGATTCTATATCACCTCTGAGGAGATTTACCTTCCCTGGGACATTGACGTGAACTGCCAGTACAAGAACTGGGACGTGATAGCTCCTGCCCTGGCTTCCTACTGCCACTCTTCCGGTGAGGGCCTCTACTGGATCCCCTATCACATGGGGCCGGGCTATAAGTACTGGAAGCGCATTGGCCTGGACCAGGCCTGGATGCAGCCCAACTGGTACTGGGACCTCCACAATGAGGGCAAGCATCCCTTTGAGAAAACCATTTCGGCCATAAATGAGGCCGATATGAGCGGCATGGAGCTGGAATTCGAGTACTCCGC
>JAFZML010000151.1 GCA_017553255.1 Bacteroidales bacterium
GAGCTTGAGAAGATTCGCGCCACCATAGATTCCGTGAGGGCCGATGTTGATGTAACCATAACGGACGTCATCCTGAAGGGATTCTCGTCGCCGGACGGTAAATTTGCCACCAACGAGAAACTCTCCAAGGCACGTACACAGGCCATCAAGGACTACGTGAGCAAGCTGGACACCCTTCTTCCGGACAACGTGTTCAAGGCCGAATCCGTGGCCGAGAACTGGGACGGACTCCGCGTTGCCGTGGATGCTTCTGAACTTGCCGCAAAGGACAAGATCCTGGAGATAATTGACTCCGACCTTGCCCCTGACAAGAAGGAAGCCCGCATAAAGGCCAACTATCCCAAGCAGTGGTCTGCCATGGTAAAGGATATCTTCCCGCTTCTAAGGCGCACGGACTACCGCGTAAGCTACACCGTAAAGAGTTACACCACCGCGGAGGATGCCAGGCGCATCCTTCATACCGCACCCGCAAATCTTAGCATTACTGAATTCTTCCTGGCTGCCCAGGGTTATGAAATGGGCTCCTATGAATTTGACGAGGTGTTCAAGATTGCGGCCAGAATCTATCCTGAGGATGAGGTTGTGAACATCAACGCGGCCAATGCCGCAATGAGCCTTGGCAACCTTACCGCCGCCGAAGCATACCTTAAGAGGGCGGGGGACAGCCCCGTTGCCCGCTACACCAAGGGCGTGCTCAGTGCACTGCAGGAAGACTGGGAAGGTGCGGTAATGTTCTTCACATCGGCCAAAGCCTCGGGTGTCCCGGAGGCAAGCGCTGCGTGTGAAATTGCGAAAGAGCTTCTTGCATTTGGTAAATAGCGTATTTATACGTATATTTACTCACTTTAAGAAGCTAACCGCATAATAATGGATTCGGTAAAAATTATCGAAATAAAGAAGAACGTCTTTGAGGACAACAACCTTGACGCAGATTCCTTGCGCCGGGAGTTGAAACTCAAAGGCGTTTTCTTACTTAACCTGATGTCGTCGCCGGGAAGCGGCAAAACAACTACGCTTATCCAGACAATCAACCGTATCAAGGATAAAATCCGCGTTGCGGTTATGGAGGCCGATATTGACTCCGATGTGGATGCCGTCAAAATCAAAGAAGCCACGGGTATTCCTTCAATCCAGCTGCATACCGGCGGTATGTGCCACCTGGACGCTGAAATGACGCGCCAGGGCCTTGACAACATGCCCATGGACAGCGTTGACCTTGTGATCCTGGAAAACGTAGGCAATCTTGTGTGCCCCGCAGAGTTTGACACCGGAAGTTCCTGCAACGCCATGATCCTCTCCGTCCCGGAAGGCCACGACAAACCCCTCAAGTACCCTCTCATGTTCTCCATCTGTGACGTAGTTGTGGTGAACAAAATTGATGTGCTGCCTTACTTTGACTTTGACATGGAAAAGTGCCGGGAATACGTGCGTATGCGTAATCCCAAGGCCCGCGTCATTCCCATATCGGCCAAAACGGGGGAGGGTGTGGATGAATTCGCCTCCTGGCTTCTTGAAGCCGTAGAGAACTGGAAAAACCAATAACACTACTATATGCCTGAGATGTCAACCAAGTTTGTCCCAAAGCATTTTGGAGACAAAAATCCCAATCCCAAGCTCATTAAATTCGTCCGTCACGTCACAGACAGAATTCCCGGCAAAATAAAGATGACAACGGAAGCCCCGGAGTACTGGGGCCTTGCGTGTATCTTTGAGGATGAGATGGATGCAGTCACCAGGGAAGCCTCCCTGGACCTCCTTCTTTCAATGCTTCCTTCAAGCACTTTCAAGGTGAGGAAGCACTGGAGCTATGCCCAGCTGCATGAGCTAAACGCTAAGAAGCATTTCACCCCGGACGACGCCTCCCTTGACGCTCTCCTTGACAAACTTGCATTCTTTGGAATGCTGGAATACGACTACGGAGACCACTACACCAATGGCCAGGGTCCGGATCCCGGCACCACGTTTAACCGTGAAGACCGCGTATACTGGGTGCCCATGTTTGTCCCCGGAAGCGCAGAATACACCAATATGAACGTGGAGCTCATGGACCGTCATCCGGAACTTGCAATGTTCTTCGAGCGGATGACATTCCTCCCGCTGGAGAAGGTGACTCCGTTCGTCCCTATGGGCGGCAGCGGTATCGGCATGCACGTCATTCCCGTAGAGAAAGCTATCTCCATGGAGAATGAGACCCTTGACATTGAGCATATTTCCTATTGGCTCAAGAAGTATGAGGGCCATCTTGGAGTGGGTATCTGCTCCTGCCGCTACGGCCGTAAGAAGTTGGACGAAGGCTGCGCCGACGACTACCGCGACTGGTGTATCGGCGTAGGAGATATGGCCGATTACCTCCGTGAAACCGGCCGAGGCCACGACATTACCTATGACGAGGCCATGGCCATCCTGAAAAAAGCGGAGGACCACGGCTTTGTGCACCAGGTGACCAATATTGACGGTGAGGGCAAGATATTCGCTATCTGCAACTGTAACGTCAAAATATGCAACGCCCTGCGTACCAGCCAGCTCTTCAATACGCCCAACATGAGCCGCAGCGCTTATGTAGCGGAGGTAGAGCCTGAAAAATGCGTTGCCTGTGGCCGATGCGTGGAATACTGCCCCGCCGGTGCCGTCAAACTGGGCCAGAAACTCTGCACCAAGAACGGCCCCGTTGAGTATCCCAAGCACCCGCTTCCTGATGCCCTTCCGTGGGGCAAGAAGGACTGGACAGAGGATTACCGTGACAAGAACCGCATCAACTGCTATGAAACCGGTACATCCCCCTGTAAGACTGCCTGTCCTGCACACATTGCCGTTCAGGGTTATCTCCGCAAGGCCGCCCTTGGAGAGTACAAGGAGGCCCTGGAGCTCATCAAGCGTGAAAACCCGTTCCCCGCAGTTTGCGGCCGCGTATGTAACCGCCGCTGCGAGGACGCCTGTACCCGCGGCACCATAGACCAGCCCATTGCAATTGACGCCGTCAAGAAGTTCCTCGCAGACCTTGATCTCAAGGCCGAAACCCGCTTTGTACCTGAGGTGAACTGCTGTTCCAATGTCCAGGACCATTGGGAGGAGAAGATAGCTATCATCGGCGGCGGCCCTGCAGGTATGTCCTGCGCCAATTACCTTGCCACAATGGGTTACAGGCCCACCGTGTTTGAAAAGAACGAGGAACCCGGCGGTATGCTCCGCTACGGCATTCCTTCCTACAAGCTTGGGAAGGACGTTATCAAGGCGGAGATTGACATCATGAAGGAGATTGGCGTAGAGGTACGTACCGGCGTTGAAGTTGGCCAGGACGTTACCATTGCGCAGCTCCGAAATGAAGGCTACAAGGCTTTCTACGTGGCCATTGGCTGCCAGGGCGGCCGTCTCCCCGGAATCCCCGGAGAAACCCTTCCCGGCACCACCACTGCCATTGATTTTCTGCATAATGCCAACTGCGGCGCCAAGAAGATAAAGGGCAAGGTTGTTGTGGTTGGCGGCGGTAACGTTGCCATTGACGCTGCCCGCGTTGCAAAGCGAAGCGGCGCATCGGAAGTCACCATGCTTTCCCTTGAAACTGAGGATATTATGCCCGCATCCCTTGAGGAACGCACTGAGGCCCGCGAGGACGGAGTTGTCCTCAATCCCGGTTGGGGCCCCAAGGAGGTTCTGGGAGACAAGAAGGTTACCGGAATAGTATTCAAACGCTGCACTTCCGTCTTTGACAAGGACCATCGCTTCAACCCGTCCTATGATGAGTCTGAGCTCATTACTCTGGACGCCGATATGGTTATCTTTGCTATCGGCCAAACCGTAATTCTCAAGGACCTCCTGAAGGACACCAAGGTTGAATTCTTCCGCGGAGTATATCCTGTGGCCGATAAACTCACTTACCAGACCGCAGAGCCGGATATCTTTGTGGGAGGTGACTGCTTCACCGGTCCCAAGTTTGCCATTGACGCCATTGCCGCCGGCAAGGAGGCCGCAGAGTCAATTCACCGCTTTGTTCAGGGCGGTCACATGACTATCGGCCGCAACCGCAGGGATTTCATTGAGCTTGACAAGGAAAACATTGTTGTAGAGTCCTACGACAATTCTTCACGCCAGGATCCCGGTGTGGTACCTGTCAAGAGCAAGTTCTCTGAATATCACGGCACTCTCACTGAGGATCAGGTGCGTAAGGAAACCGCCCGCTGCCTCAAATGCGGCGCCTCCGTTGTGGATGAGAACAAGTGCATTGGATGCGGCATCTGCACCACCAAGTGTGGCTTTGATGCCATCCATCTCCACCGTGTCCACCCCGAAGCCTCCGTCATGCGTACCTCAGAGGACAAATTCGGCGGCATCCTGCCGTACATGATCAAACGTACCGGCCGTATTCTTTTCAGTAAAAAACAGAAATGATGAATAGGAGGGTATATGTTCAAAACTACGGACCTTCGGTCCTATCCCTCGGGTGGGCAAAACGGGGCCCCTCCCGTTCACGAAGCCACGGGCGGCTACGGTTTTGAACATATACCTCCTATTCAATAGTTTATGCACGAATTAGGTATAGTCTTCTACATTATCCGTGACGTCAAGAAGGCGGCTCAGGAGAATGGTGTGGAGAAGGTGTCGGCGGTGGTGATGAATATTGGTGAGGTGAGTTCCATAGTTCCGGAGTACATTATGGACTGCTGGAGATGGGCGGCGGATAAAGAGGACCTCCTGAAGGGGGCGGAGCTGAAGATAAATACGCTACCGGCGGTGTCTTACTGCGAGGACTGCGGTGCGGAGTATGAGACGGTGCGCTATGGAAAAACCTGCCCCAAGTGCGGGAGTGAAAAGACTTACCTTTTACGTGGTAATGAAGTGGAAATCAAAGAAATAGAAGTACCAAACTAATAACCTTTTTTAACTAAAACCTTTAATTATGTTTTTCCAAGTTTATGGGGCACATGCCCTGTCTCAGTGGGGAATGATGATTGTGGTCCTTCTGGGCCTCATCCTCTTCAATGAGTTTGCCCGCAGGACCAAGCTGGGCGGCATCATTACGTTCCTGGCCATACCTCTGGCCCTCACCGCATACTTTGTGGCCATCTGGATTGGCGCAAAAACCGGTGCCCAGTGGGTTCAGAACAACCAGACCCACGTATACATGGCCGGCTGGTTCCACTATGCCAAGCTCTATGCCGCAACCGCCGGGTGCATCGGCTTCATGATGATCAAGTACAAATGGGGTATCGGCGCCAAGCACTGGTTCAAGCCCTTCCCGTTCATCATCGTGGCCATCAACATCCTCATTGCCTGCGCATCAGACTTTGAAAGCGCCATAATGGGCTGGAACAAATGGTGGCTCACCTCCGAGGGCGTATGGCAGTATGGCGGCTGGCACAATGTTATGAACGGCACGGCCGGTCTCATCAACATCTTCTGTATGACCGCATGGTGGAGCGTATGGCCCTCCAAGGACAAGAAGGATATGATCTGGGC
>JAFZML010000152.1 GCA_017553255.1 Bacteroidales bacterium
GGGAAGAGCGGATAGGCGCCGTAGTCAAGATAGTAGGAGGTGTTGCCAAGTGATGTCTGGCCTGCTTCCAGGGCGATGTCTTTCATCAGGAGCTCTCCGCTGTAGGGGCG
Organism: Bacteroidales bacterium; assembly: GCA_017553255.1. Lineage (GTDB taxonomy): Bacteria > Bacteroidota > Bacteroidia > Bacteroidales > UBA932 > Cryptobacteroides. The sequence continues at coordinate 111 of JAFZML010000152.1, forward strand.
GCCGGTCATGTTGTGGTTGTAGTACATGGGGACCTGGCCCACGGTGCGGAGGAAGGTAATGGGCGTTTTTCCGGAAGGATTCACGTCTCCAAAGAGGAGATTGGCGATTGCCGGGCCGCCCATTGTGCCGGGGTGGAAGCTGTAAAGCATTGCGTTGCAGTTTTCAAGGTCCCGCTCAATAGTAAGGGGACGTCCTGCCATAATAGATGCAACAACGGGCTTTCCCGTTGCCTTGAGGGCCCTGAGAAGTTCACTCTGGGAGCCTACAAGATTTAGGTCTGCAAGGCTGTGGGCCTCTCCGGAAAGGATGGCTTCCTCTCCAAGGAAAGCAAGGACGACGTCTGCGCGACGGGCGGCGGCAACAACGTCCTGGAAGCTTTCACGCTCCTCCCGGCTGTAACTGAGGCCTGGAACATAGATTACTTTTCCGGGAAAACGCTCCTGGAGGGCCTTCAGAGGGGTGACGGTATGTGCTTTATCCCCGTCAAACACCCAGGTGCCAAGCTGGTCGTGGGGGGCATCGGCAATAGGACCGGTGACAAGGATGGTGGCGCCGGCCTTGAGGGGAAGGACACCGTCGTTCTTGAGAAGGATTGCGCTTTCTTCGGCGCATTTCCGGGCTGCTGCAAGATGCTCAGGGGCATACTGCACGGCTGCCGCCTTCTCTATATTAATATAAGGTTGCTCAAAAAGGCCGAGTTCAACTTTTATGCGGAGGATGTTGCGGACGGCTGCGTCTATCCGGGACTCCTTCACCTCCCCGCGGCGAACCATCTCCTCAAGATGGCCGATAAACCCGTAGGTCATCATATCCATATCCACACCCGCGTCTAGGGCCTTTTTCACCGCTTCCGGGCGGTCTGCAGCGAAGCCGTGACTAATCATCTCGCCCATTGAATTCCAGTCCGTGACAACAAGGCCGTCAAAGCCCCATTCCCCGCGAAGGATATCCTTTACAATGTATTTGTTGCCGGTGGAGGGAATGCCGTCGTTGTCATTGAAAGAAGTCATGAGAGTCATTGCTCCGGCCTTTACACCAGCCTCAAAGGGAGGGAGGTAAACGTTACGGAGAAGATGCTCAGGGATAAGTGTGCTGTTGTAGTCTCGGCCGCCTTCCGCTGCACCGTAACCTACAAAATGCTTGATGCAGGCGGCCATGGAGGTGCTGTCAAGGGTGCGGCCCTGATAGCCGTACACCATAGCTTCCGCCATACGCGCGTCAAGATAAGGGTCCTCGCCGCTGCCTTCTGCAATACGGCCCCAGCGGGGGTCACGCGCGATATCAAGCATAGGAGAGAAGGTCCAGCGGATGCCCTGGGCGGTAGCTTCAATGGCCGATACACGTGCGCCCTGCTCAACAATCTCAGGGTCAAATGTTGCGGCCTGACCCAGCGGAATGGGGAAAACCGTGTGGAAACCGTGGATGACGTCACGGGCCACAAGAAGTGGAATTCCAAGGCGGGACTCCTCAACGGCAATGCGCTGATACTCGTTTACTTTCACGGGGTCAACCTCATTGAGCACAGAGCCCACCTGGCCATCACGGATTGCACCGGAGTAATTGCTTACGTCACCACCAACGGAGATTTGGTTCATCTGGCCAATCTTCTCCTTCAGGGTCATTTGTGAAAGGATTTCATCCACTCTCCTGTCTACATCACTTTTGGGCTGGCCGCAGGAAACGACCGTTGCGATGAGGGCAGCAAGCAAAACAGGTGTTGAGGTTTTCATTTCGCGCGTCATTAATTATATCTTTCACGGCAAATTTACCGTAAATGAAACACCGAGATTTCGTTTGTAGTTTTATAGTAGTGGATATGGATAATTATAGCGCTTGTAATCAAGCACTTAAGTTTTCTGAAAGTATTGAAAAAAGTAGTAACTTCAGAGCTTATCTGCAAGCTCTTTTAC
>JAFZML010000153.1 GCA_017553255.1 Bacteroidales bacterium
CAAATACCGCTACGGGATTAGCGTGGACATTTTCCCGCTGGACCCCTTGCCTGAAGATCCCTTGGCGCAGCGCGCCCTAATTGCCCGCGCCATGCACTACCAGAGACGCCTCCGCTGCCATAGCGTGCGGTTCCTTCACGGAGCTCCGCTGATGATGCTGGAATCACGCCTTCACAGCCGCCAGTGGTGGTGGAACAAGTGCATGGAGGTAGTTGGTTCTGTACCGCCGGAGAGCACATCCCTTGTTGGAGTCATGATGGGGGCCACTTCTTTCCGCAATGTTCATCCAAAGACTGTGCTTGACAATCCCGGAGAGATTACGCTTGCCGGCCACAGTTTCCTATGCCCTGCAGATGTTCCGGCTTATCTTACCCAGATTTACGGCCCTGACTACATTACTCCTCCACCCGTTGAGCATCGCGTTGGCCACGGCGGCACGGTATGGCAGCTGTAAGAGCCAGACGTTTAAGCGTTTTGGGCAGTTCCATGAAGGCATCCCTGATGGCGGGGATGCTTTCTTTGTCATAGTGGAGGAAATTGGCCATGCAGTAGTCCAGGGTGGGGTTTCGGAGCCACTCAAGTTCTGACGGCCAGTGGCCTTCATAGTATTGGAACATCTGCAGGAAACTGCGGGCCGATGCTCTGTGCCTCACCTCCCTGCTCTGGCGGGTGAATGACGCGGCGTTAGTACGGCGGTAATGGTATGGCGCATCCTTAAGCAATACGGCTTTCCTGGCACGGGACAGGATTTGAACTCCAAGGATTATGTCCTCGTGCATGCTTATGGTGGGATAGAACAAATCAGGCGTGTACAGGCTTCTGCGCATGAATTTGCACACCAGATAGCCATGAGCTTCCCTACGCATTATTGCTTTTGCAAAGTCCAAAGGGGTGCGGTACTGCTTGTCTTTTGCAATGTGCACCTTGCCGTTGCCGTTTTCTTTGGCCACATAGTGGTACACCACATCCGCCCCAGTGCGCTCCGCTTCACGTACCAGCTTCTCAGCCATATCAGGATCTACCCAATCGTCAGAGTCCACGTGCATGATATAGTCCCCTGTTGCTGCCTTGAGGCCTGTGAGGCGCGCCTGGGGAAGGCCCTGGTTCACCGGTTTGGCAATAACAGTAATTCGTGATTTTAGCTGGGAAAACTCCCTGTCTATCAGCTGTTCAAGGATTTCGCGGCTGCGGTCCGGGGAGCCATCGTCCACAAAGATGAACTCCGTGTCCGGCCAGGTCTGGGAAAGGACGCTGCGGGCACAGTGCTCAATATAAGGCTCTACCTTATAAATAGGGACTATGATGCTCACCTTGGTCATAGGGAAAGGGCTTCTGATATGACTTTACGGAACTGCTCCGCTCGCTTTGGAGACATTTCCACATCGTTTATGCACACCCACGGCTTGTCCGGATTGGCCAGATACCTTGCAAGGCCCTTTGGAGAGATTGCGGCAAGGGAAATGTGCTTGTTTGGAAGCCGGCGGTTGATTGCCCGGCCCTTATGATAAAGGTAATCCTGAAAGATGTTCTGGTTCACGTTGCAATCTTCCCTGTCCGGTGTAACAGTGGCCTCAATCCTTTCCCCAACTCTTGAAAAAACGGCCTCACAAGCATCCCTGAACATGGGTGACACCGTATGCTGCGGCCTCAGGTACACTGGGCTCCAGAGCTTGCGGCAGGCCTTGCGGGCAAGGCGGTCGGAGTTCCGGCAATGCTTCTTGTACTGTCCAAAA
>JAFZML010000154.1 GCA_017553255.1 Bacteroidales bacterium
CAGGGCGGTAGTGGGATTCAGGGTATTCACTTACAAAATTGAGGTAGTCATCCGTGAATACAAGGTAACGTTCCTTCTGCTTTTCCTTTACGCTGAGGCGGGCGTAATGATAGGAGGCCATGGCGGTGTAATAAAGGACATCCTCACGGTAAACGTTTTCCGAATTGGTTTTAAGTACGTTTTTCAGCTTTACGCGGGCGCTGAGGTAATCCTCCATGTGGTAGTATTGCTTTCCGGCTTCGTAATCCTTGCGGTCAAGGCGCTCCTGAAGGTCCTTCAGCATGTCCTGACAGGCGGGGATGTGGATATCATCGGCATCATGCTCCCTTACGTATTCATTGATTGCGCCCATGCATGCGCGCGTGGGGGCCTGGTCAAGCTCCCAGCGGTAAGTGGCCCTGTAAAGGCAGTCCAGCCTGTAAAACTGGGCATCAGGGGTGAACGGGCTCTGGGGGAAGCTCTCTATGAACTTGGAGAAATTGGATTCGGCCGTAAAGAAATCCTTGGCCCTGTAGTTGGAAAGGCCCCAGTAATACTGCACGGTGTCATCCCTGGAAGTGCCGCTGGTAAGGACCGCCATGGATTCAAAGAGTTGGGCCGATCTCTGGTACTTTTTAGCAGCAAAGTACTCCATTGCGGCCTGGTACTTGGCTTCTACGTCGTTGGAGGCAAGAAGGACCTCGTACTGGCTCTTGCAGGAAAAAAAGGCCACAGCTGCGGCCAGAAGTATCAAAAGCTTTTTCATTTCTCTTGAAGGAATTTCTCCGCATCACGGGCGGCCATGCAGCCTGACGCGGCGGCCGTTACGGCCTGCTTGTATGTGGGATCCTGGACGTCTCCGGCGGCAAAAACGCCTGGAACGCTGGTGCAGGAGCTCTTCCCCTTGGTTACAATGAAGCCATTTGCATCCAGCTCCAGCTGCCCTTCAAAGAGGGTCGAACCCGGCGCGTGGCCTATTCCAAGGAAGAATCCGTCTATCTCTATGTCAAAGGTGGTGCCGTCCTTGCGGAGGAGCCTTGCGCCGGTAACGGCGGTGCCGTCTCCAAGGATTTCCTGGGTGTTGCAGTTCCAGAGGACCTCAATGTTGGGGGTGTTCAGCACGCGGTCCCCCATAATCTTGGAAGCGCGGAAAACGTCCCTTCTCACTATCATGTACACCTTTTTGGCAAGGCCGGAAAGGTACAGGGCTTCCTCGCAGGCGGTGTCTCCGCCGCCCACCACGGCAACGGTGCGCTTGCGGTAGAAAAAGCCGTCACAGGTGGCGCAGGCGCTAACGCCCATGCCCTTGTACTTCTCCTCCGACGGCAGCCCCAGATACTTTGCCTGGGCACCTGTTGCTATGATAAGGGTATCGGCCTCAATCTCTTTTTCAGCGTCAATGGTTATGCGGAAAGGGCGCACGGAAAGATCTGCGGCACTGGCCGATCCCTGCCTTATATCGGCCCCGAAACTACGGGCCTGCTCCCTCATGCTGTCCATTAAGGTATAGGCATCTACGCCGCCGGGAAAGCCCGGAAAATTCTCCACAAGGGTGGTTGTGGTGAGCTGCCCTCCCGGCTGTATGCCTTCATAGAGGACGGGAGCCATGTTTGCACGGGCGGCATAGATTGCGGCCGTGAAACCGGCAGGGCCGCCGCCAAGGATGAGGCACTTTACTTTTTCCATATTACCTTTCAATGGAAGTTGTGAAATCCTGGTTGTAGACTATGCGGCGCACGGCTTTATTGGCGGCATTTCCGTTGGCGTCAAACTCAAGCGAGAAGTCTGTATGAAGGCCGCGGGCCTGACGGACACCCTTTGTTGCGCGCTCAATGAAGTAACGCGTGGTGTCATAGCCCTGGAAGGCAAACTGGGAAGGCTCTGTCTTGAAAAGGGCCCTGTAGGCCTTCACAAAGGCATCTACCTTGGGATTTGAGTAATCTACAAAGTATGAGCTGCTGATATGAAGCCTTGCGGCATGATAATCACTGCCCTCAATGGTTTCAAACGTCCTAACCTTGGACGGGGCGTACATCACAACCTCATATCCTTTACCCATCATTATGCCGATATTCCTCACCACATCTCCCACAAACGCCTCACTCTCAGATGCTACCAGGATGCGGTTTTCGCCGCCCTTCACCATCATTTCCTCCATGGTGGCGGGGATGGAAGTGCCTTCCACAATGGCGTAGCTGAGGATCTGGTAAGGGATGTCACGGCGGGCCAGGGCGCTACGGAGAGCCACAGAGGCCGATACACTTGTTGCACCCTTTTCAGTTACAAAGAGGATGCGGTCATCGTCGTCCAGATCATCTCCAATCCAGGCAGCGAGGTCCTCCCACTGATTTTCAATGGAAGTTGGAGCCAGGATGAAGTTGGTGTAATTCTGTGCAAGGGTGGCGGTTTTCTGGTCCAGCGGGGAAACTACGGTAACCTTACCGTTCACCCTCTGGAGCACTGCCTCCATATCCCTTGAAGCTACGGGGCCGAGCACGAAATCTCCCCTTGTGAGGATATCCATGTTGGGCATTCCGGCCATGAGGTCAAAGACGTTCATCTTTATCTTGAGGCCTTCCGCTTCAAGGTCTTTTACGGCCATGAGGGCGCCGGAATAGAAGTCCATGTTGAGCTCACTCACATTGCCGCTGGCCTTGAGGGGAAGGACCAGGGAGAACTCTGCGTCCTGCTTGGGAGTGAAGAAAAGGGTTTCTGCCTGCACCTCCTCTTCTACGACGGGAAGGACAGGGGTGGGAGGAACTATGCAAACGGTATCTACTTCCGGCTGCTGAGGCTCCGGCTGGGGCTCAGGTTCCGCCTCAAATGCAAGATGCGACACGGGAATCCTGAGGACCTGACGTGAGCCAAGCTTACGGCTCTTGAGGCCGTTGTACTCCATAAGTTCCTTCACTGAGATGTTGTACTTGCGGGCAATGTCCTCAATGTCCTCATACCACTTCACAGTGTGCTCTGTGTAGCCTTTTTCCTCCTGAGGGACTTCCTGCACGGCAGCCTGCTCACGGTAAGGCACAAGGATGATGGCGTTTTTCTGAAGCCCGGTTTCTCTCAGGCTGGGATTGGCCTCATAGAGGTCCTCCTCCGTTACGCCATAGGCTTTGGATATGCCAAAAAGGGTTTGGCGCTCCAGTACCACATGGGAGAGGTACACCTTGCCGTTAAGCTTTACCTTTTCCTTGGAAACGGTAACGGGCGTAGGA
>JAFZML010000155.1 GCA_017553255.1 Bacteroidales bacterium
AGCGGAACATGGCCCACAGGATGGGCATCTGCAACAGCATGGGCAGGCAGCCGCCCATGGGCGAAACCCCGGCCTTCTTGTACAGGGCCATGGTCTCCTGCTGCTTTTTCATGGCATCCTCCTGCTTGGGATACTTGGCGTTGATCTTCTCCATGAAAGGCTTCAGCGCCTGCATCTTGGCCGATGAAGAATAGCTCTTGTACGCGAACGGCAGCACCACAATCTTGATGAAGATGGTCATCAGAAGGATGATGATGCCGAAGTTGGCAATGCCCTTGTGCAGCCAGTCAAACAGCGGGATGATAACCCACTTGGTGAAATAGCCAATGACCTTACCGCCCAGCGGAATCACCTTCTCATAGGCATGTCCGTATGCCTTCAGGCCCTTATAGTCATTAGGGCCGAAGTAGAATTCAAACGGAACCTCAACCTTTTCTCCGGGGGTGATATCGGCCCTTAAAAGGGCGCTGCAGTTCATAAGGTCATTTGACGGATCATCCTTGGGGACAAAGTCAATCTTGAACTCTCCGTAGCTGAAATTACCGGGAGCGCGCATGATGGCGCTGAAGAACTGCTGCTGGAAGGCAAACCACTCAATGTTGTTGTTGAAGCGCTTCTCACCCTTGCGGCCATTGCCGATATTTGCCGGCTTGTTGTCATCCGGGAAATAATAATTAAGGCGGGAGTACTGGCTTTCACCCTTGTAGCCCTTTTCCAGACGGCCGATAGTAGCGCTGAAGTCTACGTCTATGCTGGAGGCGTTGCGGGGAATGAGGTGGCCCATACCCACCAGGGACAGGGTTTCATTCACGGAATAGGAATCCGGAAGAAGGGTGTAGCGCTGCTCTATGTAACCGCCGCCGCTGAAGGGAAGACGCATCACAACGCTGCTGTCCGTGGCCTCAGTGACCTGGAAGTTGAACTTGCGGGTGTCTACGGCGGTGGGGGCATACACAATGTAACCAAGCTCACTCTTCCCTTCCTGGAGAAGGTAAAGCGGTTCCTTGGTGTATGTGAGGTAATCCTTCACCAGCACGGAGTATGGCTGGGCGCCGCGGGTGGTGAATTCCACCTTAATCTTCTCATTCTCAAGGGTAACAATGGAAGCATCTGAGCTTGCGGCAGCGTTAAGGAGTGAATCTGAGTACACGGGCGCTGCGGCAGCATGTACAGGAACGGAAGGCTGAACCTCTTCAAGGACAGCCTCCTCCGGGTGCTCCGCCCTCCAGGCGCTGTCCAGCTGCCACTGGGCGTAAGCCTCTGCGGCGGCAATGGAATCCAGCTGAGCCTGGTATGCCTGCTGTTTTTTGACCTGGACGCTCTGGTACCCAAAGAAGCCCATCATGATGAGGGCTATGAGCACAAAGCCTATAACTGAATTCTTATCCATCCTATTCCTCCCCTGCCTCTTCCTGTTCCTTGGCACGGATCTGTTTCTTCAGATCCTCAAGCTTTGCCTTGGCGGCGTCTATGCGCTCCTGCATCTGGGCTTTCAGTTTCTCTGCGCCCTTTGAAAGGCCGAAGAAACCAATATTGTTCTCATAGGTTTGGATTTCCTGCTGAAGCTGTGCGTACTGCTCCCTGAGGCGGTCCTTGGGGCTGGCCTGAGGCCTGCGCTCACGGGCCGATTCCCTGCGCGCGTGGGCCTCCTTGCGTGCGGCCTCACGGGCCTGGAAGAAGGTATCACAAGCTGTGCGGAAACGCTTCCACAGCTGTTCGCTCTTCTTGCGGGGCACCGCGCCAATCTCCTTCCACTGCTTCTGGAGCTCTACAAGGCGGTCTGCGGTGGCTTTCCAGTCTGTGCTGGCGGCAAGGGCTTCTGCCTCCTCTATGATGGCCATCTTCTTCTCAAGGTTGGCGTTCATGGAATCCTTGAACTCACTGAACGAAGCCCTCTTGCGCTCAAAGAACTTGTCACAGGCGGCGCGGAAGCGGTCATAGATCTTCTGGTTCTCCTTGCGGGTGGCATAGCCAATCTTGCGCCATTCGGCCTGGATTGCCTCAATTTCCTTGCTGAGGTTGTTCCACTGGGTGGAGGTGGTGATTTCACGGGCGGCAATCTCTTCCACCTTCTCACAGAGGGCTATCTTTGCCTTGAGGTTTTCCTCCTGGCGGCCCTTGATTTCCTCAAAGTGGGCCTGGTAATTCTTGTTGATAACGGTGGTGGCGGCGCGGAAGCGCTCCCAGATCTCATCCCTGAACTCCTTTGCTACGGGGCCAAGGTCCTTCCACTGCTCATGGAGTTTCTGGAGCTCCTTGAAGGCTTCCACAACGTCATTGTCCTGGGAAAGGGCCTCTGCCCTCTCACAGAGCTCTGTTTTTGCCTCAAGGTTTTTCTTGAAGTCAAGGTCTCGGAGCTCACGGTTGATGTCTACCAGGTCATAGAACTTTGTGACAAAGAGCTGGTAGGTGTCATTGACGTCACGGAAATTCTGCTGGGGAACGGGACCCGTCTCACGCCAGCGGTTCTGGATATCACGGAACTTAGGGAATGCACCGCCAATGTCTCCGGGATTTTCCACAAGGGCCTTGAGCTCCTCAATGATGGCCTGCTTGATTTTGAGGTTTTCCTCACGGGCGGCATCCTGCTCACGGTTGTATTCCGCCCTTTCCTTCTTATATTTTACATAAAGGGACTTGAAGCCCGCCTCAATGGCTGCAAAGGGGCTTACGGGGCCGCTTTGCATGGGAACGGTGCTGCCCTCATCAATTGACGTTTCATCAGGCTCTTCCACCGGAGCTTCCTCTCCGGCTTCCTGCTTTTCCTTGGAAAGCCTCTTGTAGAAGGCACTTTTTATGGCCTCCGCCTCCTTGGAGCGCTTCATGCGGTCCTCGCTTTCAACGAGGCTTTGCATAAGCTCTGACAGTTCTGCCAGGGATTTGTCTGCGTAATTGACAATTTCTACATCTGTGGGCTGGGTTTCCGGTACGGCCACAGGCTTAATTTCTTCACTCATTTAAAAGTAATGTTTGTTAAGTTTAACACTAAGTCTAACTCACAAAGATAAGCATTTTTCCATAGATTCTAACTATATTTGCAAAGCAAAAAAGAACTCTTATGCTCAGAATAGATATTATTTCAGTTGTACCGGAACTTCTGGACAGTCCGCTCAGTTATTCAATCCCGGGGCGCGCCGTGAAAAAGGGCCTGGTGGAAATCCACGTCCATGACCTGCGCAAGTACGGCCTTGGCAGCCGCCAAACTGTAGACGACTATTCCTACGGCGGAGACGCCGGCATGGTGATGATGGTGGAACCCGTGTTCAACTGTATCAATGACCTGAAGGCCGAAAGGGACTATGATGAGGTTATATACATGGCCCCTGACGGGGAAATCCTTACCCAGGGCATTGCCAATGAGCTTTCCCTCAAAGAGAACATAATCATTCTCTGCGGCCATTACAAGGGCATTGATGAACGCATCCGTGAGCACCTCATCACCCGTGAGATCTCCGTTGGAGACTTTGTGGTAAGCGGCGGTGAAATTCCCGCGGCCCTTTTGGCCGATTCCATCATCCGCCTTGTTCCCGGAGTTCTAACGGATGAGACATCGGCCCTCAGCGACTCCTTCCAGGACGGCATGGTGTCCCCTCCCGTCTATACCCGCCCCGCAGAATTCAACGGCTGGAAGGTCCCGGACATTCTCCTTTGCGGCAACCCAAAACTCATCCAGGCCTGGCAGGATGAGCAGTCCATCCAGCGCACTAAGGAAAGAAGGCCCGGTCTTTTGAACGAAAGCAAGTAGGAATCTGGAGGAAAAACTTATAGTCTCACGCCCACACCGCCAAAAAGCAATGTGGAAAAGGGGGTGAAACCATTCTCAAGGAAGAAATAAAAACGCCCTTTGGCATACTTAAATCCAAAAGGGGTAAAGGATGGTATGGCCTGTATGTTACTCTTTTGATAGGATGCCGGGCCATAAAACCCGATGCCGAATGCGGTATATACCTGGACCTTCCATTTTGGATTCCAATAACGACGGGCCTGAGGTGTGACGGAGAATGAAGGGATGATCATAGGATACTCCGACTCTATTGCAGATGAATTGTAACGCGGCATTCCGTTAGGCAAAATGCCGAATTCCGGATGCTGGACAACATGCGCATTAATCCAGGAAAACCCCGCAGTCACAGTAAATTCCCAGCGCTGGACGGGCCTGTAGGCAAGTGAAAAAAACACTCCCGGCTGAACTCTTTGTCGGATAGTGACCGACTTCCCCTCTGCTGCATATTTTTCTGTTTCTCCGGAGCCTCTCCTTAAATTCCATGCGGAAAGCAAAAGATGGATAGGTGCAAGCCCTCCGCCTACCTCCAACGAGAACGACGGTTTGAAAGGCGTGTTTGATTTATCTCTATCATCTGTACTTGCGGCATTTGCAGTGATACAGGAGATGAGCACAAGCGACAGGAATGTAGATAACGCTTTCACTGTTTGCTGGAATTCAGTTTGATGACAATATTCCTGTATCGGAGGTCAGAGATGACGGTGTCCTTGACAGAATAATCATTGCTTGGATCTTCAAAACGCAGGTACGGTCCTTCAATGTCCATAATGTATGGGATTTCCACTTGACATTGACCGTTTGCATCAGTACTTCCAAGCAAACTATCCTGGCCCATGCCTTTTCCGGCCCGGCCGTAAATCTGTATCCCTTGCAGTGGCTGGGCGGTTTCCCCTGAGAGCAAGGTGAAAGACATGGAGGCTTCTCCGCGCTCACTTTCATAAACCTGGGGCGTACCATAACAAGCCTGAAACACGAAGAGCGCTCCTGTGAGGGAAATACCTTTCAGTATTTTATGCAGTAATTTCATTTTCATTGATTTTGAGCAAAATTATAAAATAATCCATAAATTTGCAATAAATCACAAATTCACAAATGAAACCACTGCTTTTCCGGCTTTTACGTGACAATGAGATAAGAGTACATGAACTGAACTACCTGTTCTGGGAATGTACCACGCGATGCATGTTCCGTTGCCGTCACTGTGGTAGTGACTGCTCTGTCCATAGCCGTGAAAAGGACATGCCTCTTGAAGACTTTCTGAAGGCACTGGACAGCATCCCGCAGAGTCATCGGCCAAAGGATTTCACAGTTGTCCTTACCGGCGGGGAACCGTTGTTAAGACCCGACATCGTCCATGCTGGGCTTGAAATCCGACGCCGGGGATTTGGATGGGGAATGGTCACCAACGGCTGGCTTTATGATGAGAAAAAGCATTCTGAACTCATGGCCGCAGGAATGGGCTCGGCCACAGTGAGCCTGGACGGGCTGGAGGAATCTCACGACTGGATGCGCGGAGTTCCGGGAAGTTATGCACGGGCTCTAGGGGCTATCAGCCTTATGGCTGCGGATCCCCGGCTCAATGCCGATGTCGTCACCTGCGTCAACAAGCGAAACCTGAGCGAGTTACCCCAAATCTACAATCTTCTAAAAAATCTTGGCGTCAAGCAGTGGCGCCTGTTTACCATCATTCCTATCGGCCGGGCGGCAAACGACCCTGAGATGCGTTTATCCTCAGGGCAATTCACCGGCCTTATGGAATTCATACGTTCAAAACGGGAGGAAGGCGGGCCGATGAAAGTCACTTTCAGCTGCGAAGGCTACATTGGACCGTATGAGGAGAAGGTACGCGACACCCGCTACTTTTGCCGCGCAGGTGTCAACATCGCGTCTGTTCTCATTGACGGCCGTATCTGTGCCTGCCCAAATATTGACCGTGATCGGTTTTCACAAGGCAGTATTTATAAGGACAATTTCTATGATGTGTGGGAGACCCGCTTTCAGGAGTTCCGGCATCGCGAGTGGGCACGCACCGGCTCATGCTCCAACTGCAAAGCGTGGAAGGACTGCCTTGGAAACGGCATGCACAACTGGCACGGCTTTTCCCCGGAGGTTCTCCAGTGTCACTATTCAAAAATCATTCAACCGGAAAGTGCAGGCTAAGTTGTTGCGGACCAAGTCCAAAACTATGTGTTTCCCATACTTCTGTTTGCCGCCAATCCATCTGGGGGCCGCCTGAGGCACTTTTTCTGTACTGGCGGCAAGGAAAATGCCTCCTGGGGCCGAAATGTCAGCCGCCAATACACAAAAACCACATTGTGGCCGTTCTAAATGGATTGGCGGCAAAACAGTTCCGACATGGGCGAGGTTGGCACCACTTTTGGGCGAGGTTGGTTTTTGTGCGGCCAACCTCGCCCTAGACATATGCCTTACAACATGTTGAGAGGGCATTTCAGCGGGCGGGGTTGGTTACATTTAAACCAGCCTCGCCCAATTCAAATACCACTGGGTACTCAACGTACGCAAAAACGCTTTGAAACGTGTACGGCCAGTACCACCGGGGACTCACTGTACACGAAAACGCCTTGAAACGTGTTCGGCCAGTACCGAGGAGGCTGTTGGACCTGGTCCAAACGGGAAGTTGGTGCAGGCTAAACAGCTGACAGTTAACTAATTACCGGATTATTTGGGATTACCGATAATCCCAAATAACCCCATAAACCACTGAATATCAAAAGGTTATCCGCCACTGTGTCGGCATTACAAACGGATGTCGATGCAAAACTGTGGCGGAATGTTTACACAGGGTTTTGGACTTGATCCGTTTTCGTGGCTGGGACCGTGGGGAAGTCAGTATGCAGGGGGAGGAATAGGGGTTTCACCAACCGCCGAACTTATCGCATTGAGCGAACTTAAGGCTACAGAAATAGAAAAAAGCTTGCTTCACAGCAAGCTTTTTCTTGGTTAGTTAGTAGTGTATTCTTACCTTAGAAGGTTAATTTTGTTGGTTAGAAGAAGCGTTTATTGCCTGCAAAGGAGTTTTCACCCGTTTGCAAAGGCAAATATAAACTAAATATTTCTAACTACAAAATTTTTTTAATTACTTTTTTGTTAATAAAATTTTTTAAAAAGAATATTCGGCCTTGATAATGAAGTTGATAGGAGGCTGCGGATACACTCCTACACCACTGTAGACCACATTTTCAGCCTCATTGTAGCTTTCCCAGCGCCATCCTGCGGCATAGTACATTCTGTTAAAAATATTATTAACGTATGCGCTCAGCTTAAAGCCAAACTGGAATTCGTGGGACAATGAGGCCCCGGCGGTCCAGTAAAACGGCACCGCCATCTCCTCCCTCATGGAGTTGTCCAGGTACTGCTTCCCAACAAACTTTGCGTTAAGGGTGAACTCCCCTCCCTTCCAGGGCCTGAATCGGGCACGGGCCATACCAATTGTTCCCGGAGACATCAGCATGGTTGTGAGTCCGTAATTCACGGGGTACATACGGCCGGAATCGTCGTCGTAGGGCACGTAGGAGGTGTAATTTGCAATCTGGTTAATGGAAAGCGTGGCGTTTCCGTCAAGGGTGAGCCACTCGTACGGCATCCAGGCGGCCTGAAGCTCAAGGCCGCGGCGCCAGGCACGGGGCACGTTTTCCTTGATGGCATAGCCGGAGGTGGACAATCGGCCCGTCTCAAGAAGCATGTCCTTATATTCCATAAGGTAAATGTTGGCCTGGAACGTGAACCTTTCAAGGGAAAGCCTGTAGCCAAGCTCCACGTCAAGCATCTTCTCCGGCTCAATTGGGTTCATCTCACCCTTCACGTTTTCCTTGATATCGCCTTTCCCGGGCTCTCTCTGGCCGATAGATGCCGAAAGAAACACCTTGTGCGGGCCTTTTTCCGCAGTAACGCCAATGCGCGGGTTGAAAAAACGCCAGACACGAGCGTACGCGAGTCTGTCGTCAGGGTTGGCGCCATACGCAAGCCAGTCGTCGTCCGTGCCCGTGAGGCTGTATCGGATGGAACGGTACTGCAGATAGGCGTATGCCGTGAGCCAGGGGATGGGGGTCCATTCGGCCCGGGCAAAGAGGCTCAGGTCCCTTTTTCGGCCCGTATAATCATACCAGCCCTGGAAATTGTCCTCAAGGCTTAATCCGGCGGCTTCAAGCTCCTTCACCCACAGCATCTGCCCCCAGTGGCCGCCACGGTAATATGAGTAGCTTGCCCCGGCCGTTCCGTTGAGGGTAGCCGTATTGTATCGGAGCTGCGAAGAAGCCACCCAAAGGTCATTGTCCATGCGCTTGCGGTAGGTCATGTCGCTCTTTGCGGGGATATCCTGCGTGGGGGTGATGCCGTAGGATTTGAGCTTCTTGTTGCACTTGTAGTATTCATCAAAGCCGTCCCCGCGGGTATAGTTTAGGGTGGTGGTCCAGGTGAGGGCATCCAGGAAGGAATGGGTGTAGTTGAGCTGGATGTGGTGCTGGCCGTAATTATCCGTCTGGTTTGGATAGTACTGCACGTTGCCATCCGCGTCCAAGTATTCCCCCGCCCCATTGTAGGTGCGGTCCTTGGCGTACTGCTCAAGGTCTATTCCGTCCCAGGTGATACCGCTTCTCTGGAGGCCGGTGAGGTAAGTGAGCCTCACGGAGTTGCGCTTTCCCAGCCATCCTGCCACCACAAAGGCCGATGCACTTCGCACGAAGGCGTTGCGGATATAGCCCTGGGTGGTGCCAAGGGACACAAATAAATCGGCATAAAAACCGCCCTTGAGACGCCCCGTAGAGGCCGATGTCTGGAGCATTCCCGTGCCGAACGAGCCTCCGGAAAGCACCGTGCGGCTGCCGGGCTTGTTCCTCACCAGGGCGGTGCTCATGTTGATTGACGCGCCAAAGTCACCCGTTCCGCTGAGACCCGTGCCAAGCCCGCGCTGGACCTGCACGTTTGAGACAAGCGAGGTGAGCGACGGAATATTCACCCAGAAAACCTCCTGGGATTCGGCGTCGTTGAGCGTTATTCCGTTGAGCGTCACGTTGATCTGGGAGCCCTTGCTTCCGCGGATTGTCATGGCCGAATTTCCCAGGCCCGTGCCGCCCTCGTTGTACGTCACCACGGACGGCAGGAGTTCCAGGGCCATCGGCAGTGAAAGCGACGGATTAGACGCCCTCAGGGCATCCGTACCAACGTTTGTGAATGAGACGGGAGTTTTGTCACCGGCCCTTGAGGCCGATATCACCACGGAGTCCAGACGCTCCTCCAAGGCATTTTCCTGGGCCCGTATGCCCAGTGGCAGCGCTAAGAGCACTGCAGCTAAAAGCAGTTTTTTCATTTCCTTCCGACGGTATTAACCGTATCAAGTTCAAAGGGACTCTCTCAATCCGGTATTTCCGGATACCCCTAATATTTATTGTTATTCCATAACCCATATCTATTCCCAAACCGTCGCTTCGCGACCCCTCCCATGCGCCGGCGCAAGCGCCAGCTTTGGGCCCCTCCCTGTTACGAACTTCGTTCGTTTCCTCCTTCTCGCTCAAAAAAGAAAACAAGTTTCCTCTTTATTCGCTCGTGCGTCGGTTACCCGGCCGAGGGTGGCCAGGGGTTTGGGAACAGATACGGGTTATGGCTTTATCAGCTCTATCTGATACATTTTAGGCCAATTTTTACCGGTGAGGTAAATTCGGCCTTTGTCATCTACGGCAATGCCGTTGAGGACGTCTGTGTCACTGCGTTTTTCCTTTTCCGGCAGGAGGCCTTTGCAGTTTATGGTGGCGGTAACTTTGCCGGAATGGGGGTCTATTATCACTATGGTATCTGTGAGGTAGACGTTTGCCCATATTTTGCCGCCAATCCATTCAAGCTCATTCAGATTGCGGAGAGGGCGGCCGTTGAGGGTTACCTGAAGCTTCTTCTCAAGGGTGAGGTTGGAGTTAAGGAAAAAGAGGTTGGAGCTGCCGTCAGATGCAATTAGGCTTTTGCCGTTGGTAGTGAGGCCCCAGCCTTCCCTGCCGTAGCCTACGGTCTTTTTGTATTCAAGACCATCCGGGTTATAGCGGAAAGCTACGCGGTTGGTCCAGGTGAGGACGTATAGGTCACCTTCAAATATGCAGCTGCCTTCCCCAAAGTATTTCTCACTGAGGTGCTTAATGATTATGGGCTTGCCGCTTTCAAGGTCTACGGTACGGATGGTGCTTTCTCCGTACTGGCCGGTGGTTTCATAGAGGGTGCCGCCGTGGAAAAAGAGGCCCTGGGTATAGGAATCCCGGCTGTGGGGGTACTCCTTCACCACCTTTACGCCATACTGCTTTACCTGGGCGCCGGAGCAGGCGCTGAGGCAAAGGAGGACAGCGGGAAGTATTATTCTGACCAGTTTCATTTTCATCGGCAAAGATAAGGATTATTCCGGGATTTTGTGTAAATTTGTGAGATTGATAATAACAACAACACTATACAAAAATGATTAAAGTAGATGTAAAGGGTTGCTCTTCATTTGTAGATGCAGCCAAGTATGATTCCTATGTAAAGAAGGCTCTGGACGCATTCGATGTCCTTGAATCAGAGAAAGGTGCAGGCAATGACTTCCTGGGCTGGAAACATCTCCCCTCTGAGGTTCCAGCCAAAATGCTGGAAGACATTGACGCCATATGCGCAGATTGGAAGGCCCGCGGAGTAGACCTTGTGATTGCCATTGGCATTGGAGGAAGCTATCTTGGCGCAAAGTGCGTGATTGAGGCCCTTAGCCACAACTTTGCAAAGCAGCTTAGGAAAAAGGACGCCCCTGAGGTGGTCTTTGCAGGAAACAACCTCTCTGAGGAATACCTCGCAGAGCTTATGGATCTTGCAGCAGAGCGCAACGTTGCCTGCATCGTGATTTCCAAGAGCGGCACCACCACTGAGCCTGCAGTTGCATTCCGCATTGTGAAGCAGTACATTGAGGAGCGTTACGGCAAGAAAGAAGCCGCAATCCGCATTGTGGCCATTACAGATGCCGTTCGCGGCGCCCTCAAAACCCTCAGCACCCAGGAAGGCTACAAGACATTCGTGGTTCCGGATAACGTGGGCGGCCGCTTCAGCGTGCTCACTCCCGTGGGCCTTCTGCCCATCGCCGCCGCCGGCCTGGACGTCCGCGGTCTCCTGAAAGGTGCCCTGGAAGCAGAGAAGGCACTGGCCAAGAAATCGGCCGATAATCCTGCCGTTGTCTACGCTGCAATCCGCAACCTCCTGCACACAGAGCTTGGTCTGGGCACAGAAATCCTTGTGAACTACAACCCCAAGCTCACGTATGTGGCAGAATGGTGGAAGCAGCTCTACGGTGAATCCGAGGGCAAGGACGGCAAGGGCATTTTCCCCGCCAGCGTAAACAACACCGCAGACCTCCACTCCATGGGCCAGTTCATCCAGGAAGGCTCCCGCGTTATGTTTGAGACCGTCCTGCACGTGGAGAAAGCCCAGAGGAGCGTGGTTATCGGCACTGATGATCAGAACCTTGACCAGCTTAACTTCCTTGCCGGAAAGCACGTGGAGCACTGCAACCACATGGCAGAGCTTGGCACCGTCCTGGCCCACATAGATGGCGGCGTGCCCCAGATCCAGGTGGCCTTTGAGAAGGTGGATGCCTTCAACCTTGGCGCCCTCCTCTACTTCTTTGAGTTTGCCTGCGGCGTTAGCGCCTATACCCTTGGCGTGAATCCTTTCAACCAGCCCGGCGTAGAGGCCTACAAGAAGAACATGTTCGCCCTTCTCGAAAAGCCCGGCTATGAGGAAGCCACCAAGGCCATCAAGGAAAGGCTATAAGAACCGCGTGGAGATAAAGAGCTGATTATCAGAGCGTTATATAAAAGAGGGTGCTGAAAACCAAGCACCCTCTTTTGCGTAATACACTATATATCAACAAGTTACCTCCACGGGTACAATATTTTTTGTGGGTTTACCCACATTTTACTAATTTTGCAGCCGGAAATGGCAGAGCGATCTGTCGCGGGAAACCGAGGAAAGTCCGCACAGGACAGGGCACCCGTCTGTGGAAAGCACAGTGGGGAGTAATCTTCAAAATGCGTAACAGAGAATAACCGCCGGAGTTTTTATTTTTTTTCTCCGGTAAGGGTGAAAACGCGGGGTAAGAGCCCACGACGCACTATGGCGACATACTGCGGGTACGCATCCGGGCCTGCAAGACCAAATATACCGGCAGTTGAGGGCTGCCCGCCTGATGCCGGGGGGTAGGTTGCGAAGATAAATGACAGATTTAAAAACAGAAAGCGGCTTACGGCCCTGCCATTTCCTTTTTTAATTCCCTTTCAAAATAGAGCCAAGCGCCTTATTCACCTCAGAGTACTCATACCCGCGTGAAAGGCCGAATTTGATGAGCTTGAGACGGATCTCAGGGTCTCCCTGAAGGGTGCGGGCCTTAGCCTGCAGGAGGCGCTCAAGGCGGGAACCCGCGGCCGCAGAATCAATCTCCTCCAGGGCGGCGGAGATATCGGCCTCTCCAACGCCCTTGGCGCGGAGCTGAAAACGTATCTTGACGGGGCCCCAGCCCTGGATGGAAGCCTTTTCGCGGGCATAGGCAGAGGCATAGCGGGCATCGTCAACGTAGCGGTCCCTCACCAGTTCTTCCACAAGACTGGCGGCCTCAGAGGCATTCCCGTCAAGGTCCTTCAGGGCTTTGCGGTAGACATCGGCCTTGCAATATTCGGCCTTGGAACAGAGGCGCTGCAGGCGTGAAAGGCTGCGTGAATACTCCATTGCTTAGAAATTATAGCCGAACGAGAGATACACCCCAACGGTTTGGGTAAGGCTGGACCAGTGGACCTGGAATTTGAGGGGGCCGAAGATGGAGTTGTACGCATAGCTCAGGCCCGCTCCGCTGACAATTTCACCGCCGGTGAACTCCTTGAATTCCACAAAATCATAGCCCACGTTTCCCATCAGGGTGATGTAGTTGTTCTTCCCCAGCCTCAGGCGGGCGTCAAGACGCGCTATGGCAAGGCAGTTGCGGCGGAATGCCGAATTACCCACGCCCACAAACGGGATTTGCTGGTCCAGATACTGGGCCCAGAGGTCTCCTCCCATAACGTTTGCAAACTGGATGGGG
>JAFZML010000156.1 GCA_017553255.1 Bacteroidales bacterium
CCAAGGATGGCGGCATCTGATTCCTTAAGCTGAGAGTACACAAGCTTGACTTTGTCCTTCCACAGGTGAAGGACATTGTCGTTCATGGCATTCAGAATGGGTTCTGTGAGGAATTCCTTTGCACGGGCCAGGCCGCCAAAGAGCACAATTGCCTCAGGAGCGGAGAATGCAATGAAGTCTGCCAGTTTTTCACCAAGGATACGGCCAGTGAACTGGAATACCTTGAGCGCCAGCTCATCACCTTCCTTGGCTGCCTCATAGACGTCCTTTGAAGAAATTTTGTCCAGGGAACGGAGCAGTGAGGGTTCATCGCTCATCTCAAGCCATTCACGGGCAGTACGGGCTACGCCAATAGCGCTGGCGTATGCCTCAAGGCAACCGGATTTACCGCAGCCGCACTGGCGGCCGTTGTGACGCACTGCGCAGGTGTGGCCAAGTTCTCCGGCAAAGCCGTCATGGCCGTAAACCACGTTACCGTCTATCACTATACCTGAACCAACGCCGGTTCCAAGGGTAATCATGATAAAGTTCTTCATACCGCGGGCGGCGCCGTATGTCATCTCACCCACGGCAGCTGCATTGGCGTCATTGGTGAGGGAAACGGGAATACCCTTCATGGCCTTGCTGAGGAGCTTTGCAAACTCCACTACGCCATGGCCCCAGGGAAGGTTGGGGGCATATTCGATGGTGCCGGTATAATAGTTTCCGTCAGGGGCGCCTACGCCTATACCACGGATACGATCCTCTGCCTTAGCCTCTGCGATAATGCGGTTAAGGGCCTCAGCGAGCTCCTGGATAAAGGGTTCTACGGTGTCATGATTGTCTGTGCGGATGACGGTTTGTGCCAGAACGGTACCACGGGCGTCCACAACGCCGCACTTTGTGGTTTGACCACCAACGTCAATACCAATTACTAAGTCTTTTGCCATAATTATTATTTCTTAATTTTGGAACCGGAGAGTGCGAACCACAGCATGTATACCAGATAGATGATGATGAGCCAGTAGCTGTTGAGGAAGCCAAGTTTATCTGCGGCAAAGCCCTGGACGATGGGGAGGATACCGCCACCAACAACCATGGTCATGAAGATACCGGAAGCGATGGAGGTGTATTTGCCCAGTCCTTCAACTGCAAGATTGAACACGGCGCCCCACATGATGGAGGTGCACAGACCGCAGGCTACCATGCAGATGATAGCGAAGGGAACGGTATTTCCGCCGATGGTGATGACAAGGCTCTTGGGGAGGAACATGGCAAGGAGGAGGAAGAAAATTCCAAGACCGCTGGTGCATGCAAGCATGGTGCGGCTGGAGACCTTTCCGCCGATTGCGCTGCCGGTGAGACGGCCAACAAGCATCATGAACCAGTATGCGCCCACGAATGTGCCGGCAATACCTGCGGCAATTGCAAGGCCGCCCTCAGCTGCGCTGGAGGTCATGAACAGGTTTGCGATGTTGGGGATACCAACCTCAATGCCGATATAGAGGAAAATGGCGATGATGCCAAGTACGAAGTGACGATATTTGAGAGCACCCTTGATGCTTTCCATAACGCCTTCTTCCTTAACTGCGGGAGCCGCCTTTGCTGCTTCAAGTTCAGGCTCAGGGATAGCGGAGAAGAGGATGATGAGGAATGCTACAGCGAAGATGCCCATTGCAAGGAACAGAGCGCCATTTACGTCTGCCACCTGGGTTTTCTCAGTCACCTCACCAATCATGTAACCTGCAAGGATGGGAACCAGGGTTGCGCCGATTGAGTTGAGGCTGCCGCCCATCTGGATGAGCTGGTTGCCGCGGTTTCCGCCGCCGCCCAAGGTGTTGAGCATGGGGTTCACTACGGTGTTGAGCATGCACATTGAGAAGCCGGAAATGAGGGCGCCAAGGAGATAGATCCAGTAGTTGCCCACTACGCCGGAGATGTAGGATACCAGAACGCCGATAAAGCCAACTGCTACAGCGCTGAGTGCGGTGAACTTGTAACCCTTGCTCTTGAGGATGAGACCTGCGGGGATACCAAGGACCAGATAAGCGAAGAAGTTACAGAAGTTACCCATCTGGGACATTGCGTTGGAGGCGTTGAACTGTGCCTTTGCAATGACGCCCATAGGATTCTGGAGACCGGTTACAAAGGAAATCATGAAGAACAGGAAGAACATGATTCCTATTGCAAGAATGTTACTGTTTTTTTTGGTTTCAGCCATAGTATTAATATTGATAGTATAAAATTATCCGGTTAAGTTCTCAAATTTAAGCAATTTCCCTCTTATTTACAACAAAGATGACAAGGAATCGTAGTACTTTCTGGAAACAGGGATAGGGTCAAGGCCGTCCCTGTCAAGCTGAGCAAGGGCGTAACCATTTAAGTCTTTGCGCACTAGCTCCACGTGATCTGCGTTTACAAAGAATGAACGGTGGCAGCGTACAAGCCCGTGTTTTGTGAGGGTGTCCTCAAGCGCACGCATGGATGAGCGGAGCGTAAAGTCTTTTACGCGGCCGTTGTCCAGGTGCACAATATGAACGTAATTGTCCTCTGCCTCTATATATAATATGGCAGGGGAGGAAATGATGAACTTGAGACGCTTTTGGTCGTCATGGAAACGCACCAGGGACTTGTCATCTACGGGAACTGCCTGTTTGGCGCCTGAGGTGAGGTGCAGCTGGATGGCCATGGTTATAATTGCGTATGGATATACGGTAATGGCCGCCAGATAAAGGACTCCGGTGGACATTACGGTGAGATAGGGGATTACGCTGCCCCATTCAATGCCTAGAAGTATGGACCAGAAGAGCCCGGTGACCACAACTTCACCCACACACCAGGAGATATACAGCGCCCAGTTCATGTCTATAACGTGCCTCAGAATATAGAGAAGCATACGGCTCACAACCAGTACGGCCATTAGTATAAGAGACGTAAATATCAGATTTTCAGTGAAATAGCCTTTTCCAACGCCCAGATAATCAGTGATTTCAAAGGGTTCGTATGCCAGTGTGAAGAGGAAATAGAAGAGCGGAACCAGTGTAAAATAGAGAATGTTGGCGCTCATCTTGTAAAATTTACGCGAAATTGCTGTCATTAGTCACATTTTTGCTGGGACGAATATACAAAAAATATTTCATTCGTCCCAATTTTATTACTTTCGTCCCTAAATATGCATTTTCGTCCCAGAAATCCCGTTTTTGGTCTCACAAATTTTCCCACCCCGCCTCTAAGGCCTAATTTTGCCCCGAAAATTGGCAAAAAACGGTAAAAATTATGCAGACAATCCCCATTTTCTTCTCCGTAGATGAACGCTACGTCCCCTATCTTGCAGTGGCTCTTAATTCCATAAAAGCCAATGCGTCAAGTAGTTACAACTATCATATACATATCCTTAATGACAATATCTCCGCAGAGAGCAAGGCAAGGCTCTGTGAATTGGAGGGCCCAAACTTCACATTGGAGTTTAACTCTCTTACTCATAAATTGAAGTGCCTGGATGGCCTCAGAAGCCATAGATTTAAAGCTTTTGCCTCCCTGAGCATATATTTCAGGCTATTTATACCAATGCTTTTCCCTCAATATGACAAGGGTATATATCTGGATGCCGATCTTGTTGTACCAGGCGATATTTCAGAGCTCTGGCAGCAACCTCTTGGCAAGAATCTCATTGGTGCTGTTGCCGATTACAGCATCCAGCACATTGCTCCTTTCATGCGTTATATTGATGAATATGTGGGCGTAGACCACCGCAGGTACGTTAATTCAGGAGTTCTTCTAATGAATCTGAAACGCCTCCGTGAGGTAGATATTGCCGGCCGCTTTATGAGCTGGATGGTCAAGTACTCACTTGGTACCGTTGCCCCGGACCAGGATTACCTCAATGCACTTTGCTGGAACAGTATTCTATATCTTAACCCATCCTGGGATGCCATGCCGGGCGGTGCTATTACAACCTTTGACAATCCTAAAATCATCCACTATAACCTTGCGGCTAAACCCTGGCTGAACGACACTGTTCCCTATGAGGAGCCTTTCTGGAAATATGCACGCACAAGCGGTTACTATGATGAAATCTGCTCCCGCCGCCTCTCTTTCCTCTCTGACTCCAGGGCGGTGGATAAATACCGTCACGGAATTGACGGGCTAATCAAGATGGCCGTAGAGCTCACGG
Organism: Bacteroidales bacterium; assembly: GCA_017553255.1. Classification (GTDB taxonomy): domain Bacteria; phylum Bacteroidota; class Bacteroidia; order Bacteroidales; family UBA932; genus Cryptobacteroides. The sequence continues at coordinate 4,154 of JAFZML010000156.1, forward strand.
ATTCGGCAGTCTCTTTCCGCACAATTATATCGGCCAGAAAAGAATTCCGCCTATGCTCCTAGTTACTCCCGGCAGGGAAGAGGCCATTGAAAATATCCGGAAGGCTGCCTCTGAAGGCCGGTTCAATGACAAGACTGAGCCTTTTGACCCGTCTCCGGATCCCGCCGCCCTTAAGGCCGATATCCTTGACTATGTCTCAAAGCTTGGAACCCCGGGTTTCAAGCTTAAAAACTTTGCGGCCCGCGCAATTGTAGACCTTTGGATAAAGAAGTGGAGCGACGGCGTGAATGAGATTGAGGGGATGGAGAATCTGGACGCGGTAAAAGGCCCTGCCTTCATTACGTCCAACCATTTCAATCCCTTCGACAACGGCATTCATCGCACCATGGCAAGGAAAGCAGGACGCGGCAGGCTGGTTGCAATAAGCCAGGGGACCAACTTTGTGATGCCCGGGCTCAACGGTTTCATTCTCCGGAACATAGACGTAATACCGCTCATTCAGGATGCATCTTATATGGGCGGCGCATTCAGGGAGCTGATGGGAAAAAGCCTTGACGCCGGACGCTTCATCCTTATTTACCCGGAGCAGGAGATGTGGTTCAATTACCGTAAGCCCCGCCCCGGAAAAAGGGGTGCCTTCCTCTTTGCGGCCGAATATGGAGTCCCGGTTGTTCCCACGTTTGTGGAAATGGTGGACCTTCCGGCCGAAGTGGCCCCCGGCTTCCACGACGTCAAGCTCATCCTCCACGTCCTTCCGCCCATCTTCCCTGACCCTTCAAAATCGGCCCGTGAAAACAGTTTCCTCATGTGCGATTCCGACTACAATGCCCGGAAATCTTGCTACGAGCGCTGCTACGCCCGCCCCCTTTCTTACGAATTCTCCCCTTGGGACATAGCCGGCTGGATTCCAGCGGTATAGATCCTTCGCTGGCGCTCAGGATGACAAATAGGGCGTCAGGATGACAAATAGGGCGCTCGGGATGACAAATAGGGCGCTCGGGATGACAATTTCTGTCATTCTGAGCGAAGCGAAGAATCTATTTCATTTTTGCCGAAAAATGTGTATATTTGCATGATTTGAAAGACAAAATCGTAAAATATCTTATAAACCCACATTTTTATGGCAGAAATTAAGAAAAGAGTCTATCGCTTCGGTGGAAAGCACGCAGAAGGCGATGGCAAGATGAGAGAACTTCTTGGCGGCAAGGGCGCAAACCTGGCCGAGATGAACCTCCTTGGTATGCCGGTTCCCGCCGGTTTCACCATCACAACCGAATGCTGCACGGAGTACTATCGCCTTGGCGGCGGTTATACCCCTGAGCTTAAGGCAGACGTAGCCGCAGCCCTTGAGGCAACAGAGAAGATCATGGGCAAGAAATTCGGTGACGCAGAGGATCCCCTCCTTGTCAGCTGCCGCTCCGGCGCACGCAGCTCCATGCCTGGCATGATGGACACCATCCTCAATATCGGCCTTTGCTCAAAGACCATTCCCGGAATGATCAAGAAGACAGGCAACCCCCGCTTTGTTTATGACGCATACCGCCGTCTCATCATGATGTACTCAGACGTGGTGATGGAGAAGGCCGAGGGCATCGAGCCCGCAGACGGCCAGGGCATCCGCAAGCAGCTGGATGACATGATGCAGGAAGTTAAGGACGCCAAGGGTTACACCTCAGATACAGACCTTACCGCAGAAGAGCTCCGCGACCTGGCAGAGGCCTTCAAGGTACGCGTAAAGCAGGTTCTCGGTGTTGAATTCCCTGACGATGCAAACGCCCAGCTTTGGGGCTCCATCGGCGGTGTATTCAAGAGCTGGAACGGCAAACGTGCCATCGCATACCGCAGAATCGAAAAGATTCCGGATGACTGGGGCACAGCAGTAAACGTTCAGTCAATGGTATTCGGTAACATGGGCGAGACCTCCGCTACCGGTGTTGCTTTCTCACGTAACCCTGCCAACGGTGACAACAAGTTCTACGGCGAGTGGCTTATCAACGCCCAGGGCGAGGACGTAGTTGCCGGTATCCGCACTCCTAACCCTCTTAACGAGGCTACCAAGAGCGAAAAGAACAAGAACCTTGCATCACTTGAGACTGCAATGCCCGAGGTTTACAAAGAGCTGGACGAGATCCGTCTGCACCTTGAGAACCACTTCCACGACATGCAGGATATAGAGTTCACCATCCAGGAAGGCAAGCTTTGGATGCTCCAGTGCCGTAACGGCAAGCGCACCGGTCTTGCAGCTCTGCAGATGGCAATGGATATGCTTGACGAAGGTCTGATCGACGAGAAGACCGCTGTTATGCGCGTTGCTCCCAACCAGCTGGATGAGGTTCTTCACCCTATCCTTGACCCCGCTTCAGAGAAGAAGGCTAAGGTTGTTGCCCAGGGTCTTCCCGCATCTCCGGGTGGCGCTGTAGGTACAATCGTATTCACATCAGAGGCCGCTATGCAGGCTCAGAAGGAAGGCCGCAAGACCATCCTCATCCGCGAAGAGACCTCTCCTGAAGACATCGAGGGTATGCGCGCAAGCTCCGGTATCCTTACCATGCGCGGTGGTATGACCTCTCACGCTGCTCTTGTAGCACGCGGTTGGGGTAAGTGCTGCATCGTAGGCTGCGACAGCATGAAGATCAACTTCGAGGAAGGTTATGTAACCTTCGCCGATGGCAAGAAATACAAGGAAGGTGACTGGATCAGCCTCAACGGCGCCAAGGGTCTGGTTTACACCGACCGCATCGACACCATGGACGCAACAGAGAACCCTCTGTTCACCAAGTTCATGAATATCGTAGACAAGTTCCGCAAGCTTGGTATCCGTACCAATGCCGATACTCCGGAGGATGCTGCACGCGCCATGAAGTTCGGTGCAGAAGGCATCGGCCTTTTC
>JAFZML010000157.1 GCA_017553255.1 Bacteroidales bacterium
AGCCTCAGGCGGGCGTCAAGACGCGCTATGGCAAGGCAGTTGCGGCGGAATGCCGAATTACCCACGCCCACAAACGGGATTTGCTGGTCCAGATACTGGGCCCAGAGGTCTCCTCCCATAACGTTTGCAAACTGGATGGGGATGTCGTCTCCAAAGAGGAGGCGCATGCTGCCCTGGGGAATGAGCGCAAACCTTCCGAATGTCACGGGGACCAGGAAATCTGCGGCCACGGAGCCAAAGAACAGGGGCTCATCCGGATACAGGGCCCTTGTCATAAGGTCTCCCCTGAAGCCGGCCGATACACCCTTGGTGGGGAAATATCCGTTGTCCAGGGTTTCCACGCGGCCGGTGATGAAAGCACCGGGGTAATCCTTCAGCAGATCCGGATACTCATAGTCACCGGCATACCCGCTTGAAAGCACGTTTATCACCTTGTGAAACTGATTCTGGAGACCCAGTTTCACATCCAGGTTTGACCAGCGCATATTGGAAATATACAGCTCCTGGGTGCCCTGGAGGAAGGAAATATTGAACTGGTCACTCCCGGAGAGGAAGCGGCTGCTGTTGGTATAACGGAAGAACGCCCTGGCGTTGAAGGTTGCAAATTTTGGGGCGTTGTAGGCGTAATGCAGCTCTGCGTAAGGGTTGGTGCTAATCCTAGCCGTGAAATCCAGGGAGTGGCCGCTCATGGCGTTGGTATTGAGACCAACGTTCAGAAGGATGCTCACAAGATCCCTTGAATCCATCCTCACGCCAAGGCCAAACTGGTGCATGGGGCCCCTCTTGCAGATAATCCTTAGCCTGTAAGGTTCCTTGGTGCCCCTGAGCTCATAGTTCACATAGTCATACGCTCCCCTGCCGAAAATCCTTGACACATCCTCCTCTATCACCCTCTTGTTCACTATGGAACCGGGCTTGATGTACATTCTGGAGCGGATGTAATCGGCATCCTGGGACGGCACGCCAACTATGTCTATATCCTCAATTACAACGGGCGTTACGCCGATATCCGTGGCGTGCGGGGCCTGGAGGGAAAAATGGGCCTTTCCAAGCACCCGGCGAAGGGAATCCAGTTCCCGTGTTTTCTCCGCGGCGGCCTTGAAGCCCTTCCAATACATCACTTCCACTGCTTCCTTGTTGAAGCTGAGCATGTTATAGCCGGAAAGATCCGGATGGATGGAGACGTCGAAGAGCGGGAGGTTGTACTCACGGGCATCGTTGGAGAAAAGGTCCATGCCCTGCATGAGGATATCTCCAAGGTTTTGGATTTGCTCCGCCGATGGATTGGCTCCGGCAAGGTCTATACCTATAATAATATCGGCCCCCATCCGCTTGACAAGGTTGGCGGGATAGTTGTTGCGCATGCCGCCGTCTACAAGGATCATCCCTTCCGTGCGCACCGGGACAAAGAGGCCCGGAATGGACATGGTTGTGCGCATGGCGGTGTTTACGGAGCCGCTGTGCCAGATTTTGGCCTTGGATGAGACCATGTCCGTGGCAACGCACACAAAAGGTATGGGAAGCTTTGCAAAGTCCAGGGAGTCACTGTACCCCACGGTGCGGGAAGTGAACACCTGATTCACGTTCTGGCCGTACACAAACCCGGAAGGAAGGCTGCCCAGGAGGTTATTCTTCATGTTGTCGTCGGAGGCGCCAAGGTCAAACTTCCTGGGAAGACCGTCAGTGAGGGAAGCGTCTCCGGTGATGAAGCGGCGGTAATCTTCCGAGCGGTAGTAGAACGGTATTGAAAGGAGGTATTTCTCCTTGTAACGTATACGGGAATAAGGGATGTAGGATTTGTCCACTTTGTCTGAGAGGGCAAGGTCCCAGTCCATGTTGCGGATAAGGGAGTCAAGCTCATTGGGGGTATAACCAAGGGCATACAGGCCGCCGATGAGGCCTCCTACGCTGGTGCCGGCAACAACGTCTATGGGGAAATCGTACTTCTTGAGGTACTGCAGGGCGCCGATTGTGGCCGCACCCTTTGCGCCGCCGCCGGAAAGGACCAGGGCAACGGTGGGCCTGTGCTTACGGATGGAATCCATCCTGTGGCGCATCTCCGTCACAAAGGCTTCGTCGGAGGGACTTAGGCCGAATGTAGAAGACGACGGCTCACTGACAGCGCGCGTCTGCGCCCGTGCCACGGCTCCAAGGCCCATTGCAAGGATCAATATGACAAGAAGCTTTCTCATCCGTTGTTGTGTTTACCGGCAAGAAGGCCGCAGGCTGCAAAAATGTCTTCTCCACGAGAGGCGCGGATGGTGGCCGTAAGCCCCCTTTCGGCAAGCATATCCCGGAATTCCTCCATTGCACGGGCCGATGCCGGGCCGTACGGGAAATCCGGTATGCGGTGGAAGCGGATAAGGTTTACGCGGCACTCAAGGCCCCTCAGGAGCCTCTGGAGGGCTTCGGCATGACGTGGAGTGTTGTTCCAGCCGTCAAAGACGGTGTATTCAAAGCTCACGCGGCGCTGGCCGGTGAAGTCGTAGGTTTTAATGAGACGGATTACCTCCTGGGCGGTCCAGGCCTTCTGGACGGGCATCATCTCAAGGCGCTCTTCAGGGAAAGGATTGTGAAGGCTCACGGCAAGGTGGCACTTGCACTCATCCAGGAATCTCCGGAGGTTTGGAATGACGCCAAT
>JAFZML010000158.1 GCA_017553255.1 Bacteroidales bacterium
AGACCGGTAGATTCCGTACCCATCACTAGGGCGGTTCCACGGCGCATGTTCACATCATAATATAGCGAAGAGTCCTGAAGCTGAGCCGTAAGTATCTGGATATCACGCTCCTTCAGGAAGCGGATGGCGTCCTCCGAGCTGCATGCCACGGTGGGCACTGTGAACACCGCGCCAATGGAGGCCCTTATGAGATTAGGGTTATAAAGGTCCGTAAGAGGGTCACAGATAATCACAGCATCCGCCTTTGCGGCATCTGCGCTGCGGAGCACAGCCCCCAGATTTCCGGGCTTTTCCACGGATTCCAGAACCATTATGAGCGGATTGTCCGGCAGGGACAAATCACTGAGCGTTAGTTCCTTATACTCTACTTCGGCAATAATGCCCTCCGTGCTCTCACGGTATGCCACTTTGCGGTACAGCGCCTCCGGAATCTGAATAATTTGAGATACACTCGCAAACGCTCGGTATGACATATCATTCAAACCTGTCATACCGAGGCCGAAGGCCGAGCGTATCTCATCATCTGCAATTTCCGGGCACACAAAAATGGTCCTTACGGAGTACCCGGCCTCAATGCAGTGCTCAAGTTCTCTTCGGCCTTCTACAACAAAAAGACCCTGCTCCCGCCGCGCCCTGGATTTCTCCTGCAGCAGAAGCAGATTCCTGATTTTAGGATTGGAAGCCGATGTTACGGTTTCCGCTCTCATTACGCCTGCGGTGCTATTGCCCAAACCACAAGGTATGCCCATAATCCCAGGCCACCTGCAATGAGGGAGATTAAGAAAATAATGCGCACCACCGTCACATCCACCTCAAGGTAATTTGCAATCCCGGCGCATACGCCCGCAATCTTTCTGTTGGCTCTGTCTAAAAATAACCTTTTCATTTCTCTAAAACTTTTCCGGTCTCATCATGGGGAAGAACAGTACGTCCTGTATGCTCTCCTGCCCTGTCATAAACATTGTGAGCCTGTCTATTCCTATGCCGATTCCGCTGGTGGGAGGCATTCCGTATTCAAGGGCGCGTACAAAGTCATAGTCTATGTACATGGCTTCGTCGTCGCCTTTGGACTTGAGGGCTGCCTGCTCCTCGAAGCGGTCCAGCTGGTCAATAGGGTCATTGAGCTCTGAATAGGCATTAGCAAGTTCCTTGCCGTTAACAAAAAGTTCAAAACGTTCTGTCAAAGTGTCATCATGACGGCAACGTTTGGTGAGAGGACTCATCTCTACGGGATAGTCAATCACGAATGTGGGCTGGATGAGTTTATCCTCACAATACTGGCCGAATATGGCGTCTATGAGCTTTCCTACGCCCATTTCCGGAGAGACCTCCACATTAAGCTTCTTGCAGGTTTCGCGAAGCGCGGCCTCGTCCATTCCCTTCACATCCACGCCTGCATATTCCTTGATGGCGTCAAGGATGGGAAGCCTGCGGAAGGGGCCCTCGAAGGAAATCTCATTGCCGCCGATAACCTTCTTGACGCCGCCGGTTGCTTCGGCCACCCTCTGGAGCATCTTTTCCGTGAATTCCATCATCCAGAGGTAATCCTTGTAGGCGATGTACATTTCCACGCAGGTGAACTCCGGGTTATGGGTTTTGTCCATGCCTTCATTGCGGAAGTTCTTTGCAAACTCATATACACCGGCAAAGCCGCCCACAATCAGGCGCTTGAGGTACAGCTCATTTGCAATTCTCATGTACATATCCACGTCCAGGGCATTGTGGTGCGTGATGAAAGGACGTGCGGTTGCGCCGCCGGGGATGGCCTGGAGGATGGGGGTTTCCACCTCAAGGCAACCGGCCTCATTGAAGCACTGTCTCATGCAGTTAATGATCTGGGTGCGCTTTACAAAGGTTTCCTTCACCTGGGGATTCACCACAAGGTCCACGTACCTCTGGCGGTAACGGAGCTCAGGATCCTCAAAGCTGTCGTGGACAGTACCATCGGCATCCGTCTTCACAATGGGAAGGACGCGGAGGGACTTGCTGAGGACGGTGAGTTCCTTTGCGTGGACGGAAAGCTGGCCCGTTTGGGTAAAGAATGCAAAGCCTTTTATGCCGATAATATCTCCAATGTCAAGAAGTTTCTTGAACACGGTGTTGTACATGGTTTTGTCCTCTCCGGGGCAAATTTCATCACGCTTTACATACACCTGGATACGGCCCGCGTGGTCCTGCAGCTCCATGAAGGAGGCGGCGCCCATTATGCGGCGGCTCATTATTCGGCCAGCAATGCAAACGTCCTGGAAATTGCCTTCTTCCGGCTTGAAACCGGCGGCAATCTCTGCCGTTGTGGTGTTTATAGGATACAGGGGTGCCGGATAGGGGTTTATTCCCAGTTCACGAAGTTTCTGGAGGGATTCCCTTCTGCCAATCTCCTGCTCATTGAGTTCATAGTATGCCATACGTCATATTTTTAGTTCGCAAATATAGCAAAAAAACGGCACATTTCCGCCTGGCGGTTAATTAAATGACTCCCAGTCACTTACACATTCCCGCTTGTGCACAGCGCCCAACCAGAATTACATAAAGCGCTGAAATTCAGACGATTATCCACCAGGCGGGGTCAGAGTTTCTTTATCGGCATGTGGAGGTATTTGCCGATTTGTTCTGACGGAGCACTTGTCAGCCGCCTGAGAAGAAGGAACAGTTCATATTTACGGTCCTTATCATATGACAGGACTTTGTGAATATCCTTTAGCCCGCTATTTCGCATAATGATTCCGGTCATCTGGTTATAATACTCATCAGACTTACCCACAAAGGGTTCGTTCAGGTCATACTCACTGCCGGTGGTTGAATGGATGGCCGTGAGCATTGCCGAGTAGTCCCCGTCAAAAAAACTTAAGGCCGTACTATAATCTATGGCGTTGTATTTGGAAATGATGTAATCTGTGAGTTGAAGAGACTCCCGCCTGTCAAGTTTCCAGAAAAAGCGCCGGAGCATTGCATAATTGAGTGGCCGATCCGCCTTTCGGAGTCCATCAACCTCATCCAGAACCCTCCTCAATGACTGGCTTGCCTTGTCCCTGACCAATTTGTCCGAGAATGGATGGTCACTCACGGCATACGCCAGGAAAGTCCATCTGTATTCTTCGGCTTTTTCAGCCAACTGACGCTCAACAGGGTTGTTGGCGACATAAATGATATTGGTCCTGGCCTTTTTGGCTCCAACCTTGGGAGCACTGCCAAAGGGGTGTTGAAAGAAATATCCTTTCCTGCCACAAATCTTATTGTGCTCAACTGCAAAGTCATGGGCATACTCGGCCATGAATGCCGATAACGTTTTCTTTTGTGCCGTAACGATTGACATGTGCACGTGATCAGGCATGGGACACATTGCGAGAATCTGCACCTTATGCTTCCTTGCCTGCGTACAAACAATTGTGAACCATACCAGATAATCACTAACTGTATAGAAAATCACACCGTTATCGCCTGCCCTGTGGTAGCAGTGGTTTACAATATCTCTCATATATTTTCTTCGGCCCATAGCGTTTTTTTTGCAAATATTGCAAGGATGGCCGATACAAGGAAATAAACGGATTACTGTTTTGTCCCGCACTTTTCCTGGGGCTTTTAGCCTGACTATCAATCACTTACGCAAATCTGGTTGGGTAAATTGCACAACCAGATTTATGTAAACAACTGAGTATCAAGCATTTGCCGAAGGATAAAAAAGACATCATTGAAGAATGCACGGCGATGCACCGCTCCTTTTCGGCCCTGGCGGTTAAATGCCACACTCTCAACAACTTACGCAAAACAGGTTGTGCGCCGTGCACAAGCAGATTTTTGTAAACGTTTGATTGTTAGGCCGATAAGTACCAGCGTAAAACCAAATCACACCGGGCGGGTTTTTTCACGCAGCCACGCGGCAACCTCTGCGGGAAGGCGGGGAGCCAGCGTCTCATACACGCGCCGGTTGTACGCGTTGAGCCAGGCAATTTCATCGGCATCAAGAAGGGAAACGTCCAGGCAGGAAGTGTCAAAATGGCACAGG